>JAUWGD010000154.1 GCA_030606585.1 Dehalococcoidales bacterium
CCGTATGAAGATTGATTTACACATCCATACCAGCACCGGCTCCGACGGCGCTCTTACCGTTGCGGAAGTCCTTAACGAAGCCAAAAAGAGAAATATCGACCTTCTGTCAATCACCGACCACGATGCCATAGACCACCAGGGGCAGGCCGTGGCACTGGCCGGGAAGCTTAAAATTAATTACATCACCGGCGTCGAGTTGAATGTGACCTTCCCGTATCAAGGCAAATCGGTCTCCCTCGATTTTCTGGGATACGGATATGACTACACAGACCGGGCCCTCAAGGATAAATTACACCTGATAAGAGAGCACCGGGAGAAAAGAGCGCATCAAATTATAGATAACCTGAATGCCGAGTTTACGAAGGAGGACTTCCCTCTATTTACCGATGACGACCTGAATAAAATGCAGGAAGGCGTTGACAGCGTTTTGAGTCGGCCCCATATTGCCGATTACCTCGTTAAAAAGGGAATTGTCACCAGCCGCCAGGAAGCGTTCGACAGGTACCTCGTTAAATGCGACGTGCCCAAGTACCCGCTTTCGCTGCCCGAGGCTTCGGAGCTTATCAGGAACGCCGGCGGCGTCATTATTCATGCCCACCCCAATGACCCCCACGGCACCTCGCTGATAAGCCTGACTAAAGATTTGTCCGAACAGGGAAATATTATTCAGGAACACATGTTTGATTATATCGACGGCGTGGAGTGCTGGCACTCCCGGCATGACGCCGCCACCACGTCATTCTATGTCGAATTCTGCCGGAAACACGACCTGCTCATGACCGGCGGCAGCGATTGCCATCAGAAACCCATTCTACTGGGCACGGTGGCTGTGCCCGATTTCGTGGCGGGGCAATTTCAATACGCCTAAATATTCTCCCCCTGATAAGCCCCACTATACCCCTCCGAATCTCCGGTAAGTTCAAAGAAAACCAGCTGCGTTATCCGGGCATTCTTCTGTACCCGGAAACCCCGGTAATTATAGACCACCAGCAAAGACTGGGAGCGTCCCTCGTACCCCGCATCCCAAACCGCCGTGCCCACGGTAACGCCGCAGCGCAGCAGGCTCGACCGGGGCCTCCCCAGCGCCATGATGTTCTTCGGCAGGTGCACAATCTCGTTATAGGTTATCACATAGGTGCCTGCTACGAGTTCAATGCTGCCCATACCGTCGAACACCAGCGGCGAAAGGTCGGATATTACCCGCTGGCCGCCGGCCGCCGTGATACTCCCCGCCGACTGCGGCACGGCCACATCGCGCAGGGTAAGGTCGAATCCGTTGGCCTGCACCTGCTCATCGAGGTCAATCCAGCCCTCAACGAGCGGCGGGGCTTGCTTTATCAAATGTCGTATATCTTTCCCTGAGAGTACTGACATATCAAACCTCTACTTGGTCAAACGCCGTCGCATGGTCACCAGTGTAATTGAAAAGAATACCACTGTCCAGACGATGATAATACCCAGTGCCAGCAGCATTTCCGGGCGAAATTCTCCCTGAAACAGGCCCCGGGCAAGATGGGCTACCGGCGTTAAAGGCGCAATCCAGCTCAACTTTTGCACTATCTCGGGAAACCGGTCGAGCGGGAAAAATACGCCGCTCAGGAGAAACATCGGGGTAATGAACAGGGTAAAAAAGAAATTAAACGTATATATTGAAGGCACTATAGACGTAAAGAACAGGGCAATGGAGGCAAACATGAGACCGGATAGTGCCGCCACCGGGGGTATCAGCAGCGCCCAGAAGGAAGGCACCAGTTGAAAAGCCGCCGCGATGGCCAGAATGATACACCCGGTCATAAAAGCGCGGGTGGCTCCCCAGAATATTTCGCCGGCGGTAATATCTTCCACGTTCAGAGGTGTCGCCAGAATAGCATCGAAGGTATAATGGTGTTCCATGCGGAAATAGCTGCCGTAGGTGCATTCGAAGCTGGCGGCGAACATGGCGTAGGCCACGATAATACCCGGGGCAAGAAATTCAATGTATCTCTGGTCGCCTATGTCGCCGATAAATGCCCCCATGCCCATGCCGAAAGCCAGCAGGACGAGAATCGGCTCGATAATAGCGCCGGCCCCTTCCGAGTGCCAGAGTCGGAAGAAGACATCCCGATCCCGCTGCCAGAGGCGGTAAAATCGCCAGGAGAAAGGTCTCATTCGACTAACGACCTCCCGGTAAGTTTGAAGAAGACATCTTCCAGTGTGGCCGCCCGGGCTACCCCGGGAAGACCTTCTACCAGACTGTCATCCTTCGGGAAGACATGGATAATACCGGCGAACTCCTCGAATTCAAGCTGTCGCCTCTCCAGTTCCCTCATAATTGAATCACGTTCGTCCGACGTCACATCAATCTCCCAGACCCGGTTGCTCATATATCTGGTAACAAACGCCTGAGGAGTATCGATATCTATTATTCTCCCCTGGTGGATTATCGCCACCCGGTCGCAGAGGCGAGCAGCCTCCTCCATGTTCTGCGTGCATAATAGCTGGGTAATCCCCTGGCTTTTCAACTCCTTCAGTTTCCGCCAGACCATGTGCCTGGCCTGAGGGTCCAGTCCTATCGACGGCTCATCCAGAATGATGATTTTAGGCGCGTTAACCAGTCCCCGGCCGATTAAGAGGCGCCGCTTCATACCTCCGGACAGCTCATCAATCTTGCTATCTCGCTTTCCTTCAAGCGCCATGGAATTCAGTATCTCCACGCTGCGTTGATAAGCTACTTCCCTGGGTATGGCAAAGTAGCGGGCGAAGGTAGTCAGGTTCTGAATTACGGTCAAATCCTCGTCGAGGTTGTCTGTCTGCGGGATGACTCCCAGGATAGCCTTGACCTCGCGGGGATGCTTTCTCAATTCCCTGCCGTCCACCCAGATGTCCCCACGCGACGGTGGCGAGACGGCCGTTATCATCCTGATGATGGATGTCTTACCGGCGCCGTTAGGCCCCAGCAGGCCGAAGCACTCGCCCTCCTCAATCTCCAGGTTGATATCGTCCACCGCGACAAGGTCTTTGAACTTCTTGGTTAGATTGGTAACTCTAATAATAGCCATAGTTATATAATCAATGGTTCCGGGGATTTACCCATCCATCATAGCAGTTTTGAGATTCTGCTACAATAGAAAATCATCATTCAGATGAATAATTTTTCTTATCCCTCCCGATTGCTTTACATATACCCTGACTTTAACTAAAATGATAACGGTATTTCAGAGAAGGGAGCCGTTGCCGTGATTAAAGCCGTCTTTTTCGACCTCTACCAGACGCTGGTGCGCTACGAACCGCCGCGGGAAGAAATCGAAGCGAAAGTGCTCAAAGATTTTGGTATCGATGTCAGTCCGGCGGTACTGGTTCGACCTATAGTCGTCGCTGACGAATTCATCTATAACGAGATTGCCCGGCGTCCGCTGAGCGACCGTTCCACGGAAGAAAAAATGGCCCTGTACGCCCAGTACCAGGGAATACTGCTCCGTGAAGCCGGGATCGAATACGACCAGAAAATTATCCCGAGCCTGCTGGGTGCGATGATGAAATCGAGTATGGACCTGGTCCTCTTCGACGATGTGACGCCCCTTCTTGAAGACCTGAAAGGCAGGGGATTAACTCTCGGCTTGATTTCCAATATAGAGCAGGATATGACCGAAACACTGACGAAGCTGAAACTGACCTCCTGGCTGGGAATAATAGTAACCTCCCAGGACGCGGGCGCCGGCAAGCCGCGACCCGAAATATTCCGGGAGGCGCTGCGACGGGCTGATGTCCAGCCTGCGGAGGCGATATATGTCGGCGACCAGTATCAGGTCGATATCATCGGCGCCAGCGGGGCCGGCATGAAGGGAATACTCATCGACCGTAATAATTATTACGGTGATGATACCGACTGCCCGAAGATAAGCAGTCTCAGTGAAGTAGTGGAATACCTGTAAAAGCTTTCCATGCCATTTTCTTCGCCCGGCTAACAGCTATCCCGGCCTACCGGGCAGTCACGGCATTTGCCCTGCGAGCACAGAGTTTTATAGATATG
>JAUWGD010000079.1 GCA_030606585.1 Dehalococcoidales bacterium
GGGCACCCCATCGGCTGCACCGGCGCCAGGATTCTGGTAACGCTCGCTCACGAAATGCAGCGGCGTGACCTTAAACTCGGTCTGGCGACTTTATGTATCGGCGGCGGACAGGGAATGGCGACCATCATCGAGAGGAAGTAAAACTAGCCCCGTTTTTCGTACTCGGGGCACCAGGTGGCGTTGGGGCGTGCTGGATTGCGGCAGGCCCCGCGCCAGTTCCACTTGCAGCTATCGCAGAGGATAACATTCATCCCCAGCCACTTTTTCACACCGAGGACAAACCTGTCTTTCCAGCCGGGACCCGTCTTCGATTTCATCTCTTGTTTCTTCCGTATCCAGTTTTTAGTGTAACAAACATGATGATATCAGGCAATAATTGTGCTACAATACGTTAGAGCTTGACTTGAGGGGTATATAGTCATGGCGAAATTACCGGACAAGAAAAAAGGGGCCGACCGCAAGAAAGAAATAAAAGTAAAACAGACCCAGGAAGAACCGCTGCACATCGAGACGATTACCTGGGGCGATTTGACATGGGTAAACGTGCGGTCTCCGTCCGAGCGGGAGATAGAATACCTGGAAGAAAATTACCATTTCCACCCCCTGGACCTAGATGACTGCCTCAGTCGCAAGCAGATTCCCAAGGTGGACGAATATCCGGAGTACCTGTTCGTCATCTTCCACCTGCCGGTTTTCGATAAAGAAACGAGGGTTACCACCAAGCGGCAGTGGTCGGCGTTTGTCGGGGAGAAATTCCTCATCACCCTCCATACCGGAGAACTGAGGACACTAACGGCCCTTTTCCGCGACTGCCAGACTCATGAGGATGCCCGCGAAGAGTACTTCAGCAACGGCCCCGGTTATTTACTGTACAGAATACTCGACCGCTCTATCGACTCCTATTTTCCCGTCCTGGATAAAATCCTCAGCCTGATGGAAGACATGGAAGACAGCGTCTTCGACGAAGATGACGAAACGGCTAAAGAGCTGAGTGTTTTACGGCGGGATATCATCGCCCAGAGACGCGTGATGTTCCCGACACGCACGCTCTTTATGTCACTGGAGAGAAGGCTGAAAAGATTTACCACGGTGGACCTGAACGTCTATTTCGGCGACCTTATGGACCACATGACCAAGATATGCGAGACCCTAGACGAACTAAAAGAGGTCATAGAAGTATTTAAAGATACGGACTATATGCTGGCTACTTACCGTATCAACCGGGTCACGCGCCTGCTGACCATCTTTTCCACAATCGTCCTGCCGTTTTTAATCGTTTCCAGCCTTTACGGGATGAATGTCACATTACCCGGCGGAGTGGAAAGGGGAAGTATACAATCATTCCTTATTCTGCTACTGGTAATGATGATTATTGCCGGCAGCATGCTCTTCTTCTTCCGCCGCCGCCGCTGGATTTAGGAAATGAAGATTTCATATCGCCTGGTGATAATCATCGCCGTTTTTATCACCTGTCTCATTACCGCCAACGTTACTGCCGTAAAAGTAACCAGCCTCGGCCCGTTTACCCTGCCGGCGGCCATTTTCGTTTTTCCCCTGAGCTATATCTTCGGCGACATTCTTACCGAGGTCTACGGCTACCGCGTGGCGAGGAGAGTTATCTGGCTCGGATTTCTCTGCAACCTGGTTTTCGTTTTCTTCGCCTGGGTGGGGCAAATTCTCCCCTCGGCCTCCTTCTGGGAGGGGCAGGGGTCTTACGAGAGTATTTTAGGCTACACGCCGCGACTGCTGGCCGCCTCGTTCCTCGGTTACCTGGCCGGGGAGTTCGTCAATTCCGCCATCCTGGCCAGGATGAAAATACTGACCAGAGGCCGCTGGCTGTGGAGCCGGACCATCGGCTCAACGATAATCGGGCAGGGGCTGGACACCTCTATATTCATCACCCTGGCCTTTATCGGCACGGGTGCTTCCGTGCCGACAATGATACTGCACCACTGGCTGGCCAAGATAGTCATCGAGGCCGCCTGCACCCCGGCCACCTACGCCATCGTCAAATGGCTGAAAACCAAAGAGGGCATCGATACTTACGATTACGAAACCAGGTACAATCCTTTTAAAATATCGGAAAAGGGGCAATCGTAATGAAAGTTCAGATTCTCGGCGCGCACAACATAGAGTCGCAGGACACCCGGTGTATCAGCCTGATAATCGACGACATCATGGCGATAGACGCCGGCGCCCTTACATCCAGCCTGTCCTTAGCGGCGCAGCAGAAGCTCAAAGCCGTCCTGCTCACCCACCAGCATTACGACCATGTCAGGGACATACCGGCTATTGGCATGAATTTCTATCTTCACGAGAATACCATAGATATTTACTCTATCCTGCCCGTCCGTGAAGCCCTGTCGTCTTACCTGCTGAACGATATCCTCTACCCCGATTTCTTAAAGAAACCCCCGGGGAAGCCGGCGATACGGTTCAATACAATGGAACCCGGGCGTACGGAATCAATCGCCGGCTATACCGTATTGCCGGTATCCGTCAGTCACGCCGTACCCACCGTCGGCTACGAAGTCACTTCTCCCGACGGGAAAAAGGTATTTTACACGTCCGATACCGGGCCGGGACTGGACGAATGCTGGCGGCAGGTATCGCCCGACCTGCTCATCATCGAGGTTACCGCTATCAACAAATGGCATGACTTCGCTATCCAGTCGGGCCACCTCACCGCTGCCCTGCTCCAGCCGGAGCTGGAGAGCCTGCGAAAACTGAAAGGACAACTGCCGGAGATAGTCACGGTGCACATGAATCCCCTGGACGAGAAGGTAATAAAAGAAGAAATCGCCGCGGTAGCAAGCGCTTTAAATACGGACATCCGACTCGGCTACGAGGGGATGATTATAGAGCTGTAAAGATGTTTGCAGATAGTTCCGTCAGCGAGATACGGTTTATCGTCGACCATAACGTGGGCAAGCTGGCAAAATGGCTCAGGATGATGGGCTATGACAGCCTGTTCTTCGATGGCGACGATGATTCGCAGATGGTCAGGCAGGCCCTGGCCGAGGGAAGGATGATACTGACGCGCGACACCGGGATTATGAAGAGGCGCGTCGTTAACAACGGACGACTCAAGGCACTACTTATCGAAAGCGAAGAGCCGGAGCGTCAGATGCGGCAGGTCATGACCAGGCTGAACTTAAATATCAATCTGCGTCCTTTCACGCTCTGCCTGGAGTGTAATCACCCGCTGGTTGAAAGGAGCCGTGATGAGGTGAAAGACCGCGTGCCGCCCTACGTTTATAAAACACAAACCCAGTACATGGAGTGCCCGGCCTGCCACCGCATCTACTGGCGGGGGACTCACTGGGAGGCTATGACACGAAAAATGGAAAAGCTGGCGAATACGAATGACAGTTAGAGACATCGAGGAGGAAATTTAATGAGTATTTACGAGATAGCCGTAACAAGACGGTCGATAAGACGTTTCAAAGATAAAGTCGTGCCCTACGAGGTGCTGGAAAAGTGCCTGGACGCCGGCCGGCTGGCGCCGTGCGGACGCAACCACCAGGTATGCGAGTATATCGTCATCAACGATGCCGAAGTGCTGCCCGGGGTATTCGAGAATATCGGAGGCTCGGTAAAGATGCCCCCCGAAAAAGGAGGCCCGCGACCCGAACAATCGCCCAAAGCCTATATCATAATCCTGATAAACAAAGCTTGGGAAGACGATGCCAACCGCCGCAGGATTTCGCTCTATGACGTGGGCATGGCGGCGGAGAACATTATACTGGTCGCCTACGAACAGGGTCTCGGCGCCTGCCCGATACTGATGTTCAACGAGGGCAACCTTAAGCCCGTCCTGAATATACCGGATACGCATGACATGGCGCTGGTGATTGCCATGGGCTACCCGGACGAAGTTTCGGTGGCGGAAGTGGCTACCGATTCCGTAAACGGGTGGGTGGACGATAAGCTGGTGCGGCACGTCCCCAAGAGAAGGCTGGAGGATATCGTACACCGCAACGGGTTTTAGTCTCAGACGTATTGACCGAAGCTTATAATATTGCTACACTCAATGCAACGGGAGCTAACATAACCAGCGATGAAAATTGTAACCGCCGAACAGATGAGGCAGATTGACCGGGAGTGCATAAAGCAGGGCACGCCCGCCGGTACGCTTATGGAGAACGCGGGCAAAGCCGTGGCCGAAGAAACGCGGTCCGTCCTGGGCGCTATGAATCAACAGAACATCCTGTGCCTGGCAGGCGCGGGGAACAACGGTGGCGACGGGCTGGTGGCGGCGCGCTACCTCCACGAATGGGGAGCTAAAGTCAGCGTTTACCTCTGCAGCCAGAGAGCCTCCGATGATGAAAACCTCAAGCTGGTACAGGAACACGGCATCACCTGTATCGAAGCCGCTAACGATAAAAACCTGAAAAAGTACGACGAAATGCTGGCATCGGCGAGTTGCGTTATCGACGCGCTGCTGGGCACGGGCAAGATACGCCGGCTCGAAGGTATTTTCCGGCAGGTGCTGGAAAAGATGAGCGCCACAAGGAATAAACGTAAGCTCACCGTTATAGCGGTAGATTTACCGTCGGGGATGGACGCCGATACGGGCGTTATCGACCCCGCCTGCCCCCACGCCGATATTACCGTCACAATGGCTCTTCCGAAGCTGGGACTGTTCGGCTTCCCCGGAGCGGAAAGAGTCGGTAAACTTAAAATAGCCGACATCGGTATTCCGCCGGCGCTGGCGGCATCCGTCATGACCGAACTCATTACCGGCGACTGGGCCAGGGACACCCTGCCGGCACGCCCGCTTAACGCCAACAAGGGAACGTTCGGCAAGGTGCTGGTGGTGGCCGGCTCAATCAACTACATCGGCTCGGCCTATCTCGCCTGCAGCGGCGCCATGCGCGTGGGAGCCGGACTGGTTACATTAGCCACCGCCGAAAGCCTGCAACCTATCCTGGCCTCCAAGCTGACCGAGGCTACCTACCTGCCGCTGACCGAGTCCCAACACGGTATCATCTCGGCTGAAGCAGTCGACATCGTCAAGCAACAGCTTAGTCAATATAACGTGCTTCTCCTCGGCTGCGGCCTGGGACAGAATCCGTCCACCGCGGAGTTCGTCGTCTCCCTGCTCCAGGAAAAGAGGCTGCCGGCGCTGGTACTGGATGCCGACGCCCTCAATATACTGGCGAAAACACCCGACTGGTGGAAAATACTGCCCGGTGACGCCATTCTTACGCCACACCCCGGCGAAATGTCCCGACTATGCGGACTTACTATTGACGAGATACAAGCTGACCGTGTAGGCGTAGCGAGAAAATTCGCCGCGGAATGGAACAAGACCATCGTCCTGAAAGGGGCATATAATGTTGTCGCCAGTCCCGACGGCTACTGCAGGGTCAGTCCTTTCGCCAATCCCGGGGTGGCCACGGCGGGGACCGGGGATGTACTTTCCGGAATTATCGCGGGCATGGCGGCCCAGGGGCTTTCGCTTTCCAATGCCGCCGGACTGGGTGTGTGCGTGGGCGATGAAGCCGGCGAGATAATCAGGAACGTTCTTGGCGACGCGGGCATGATTGCTTCCGACCTGCTGACGGCTCTGCCAGTCGCTATAAAACAATTGAAAACCACAACCATTGGTAGTGAAAGTTGAGGGAAATGCCATGTTGTTAGCTATAGACATAGGTAACACCAATATTACCGTGGGCATGTTTCAAGATGATGAGCTTAAGGCTACCTGGCGTATCGCTACCGGCGTTCACCGTATGGCGGATGAGTACGCCGTGATACTGCTGAACATGCTGCGCCATCGAGGCGTAGACGTTGCCGATGTCACTAGTGGAGCGGTAAGCTGTGTCGTACCCCCCTTGCTGACCACTTTTAATGAGCTATTCGAAAAATATTTCAATATAAAACCGCTGGTAGTCGGCCCCGGTGTGAAGTCCGGGATACGCATTCGCTTTGACAACCCGCGAGAGCTTGGCGGCGACCGTATCTCCAACGCGGCGGGCGCGCTCAGTCTATACAGCAGCCCTGTAATCGTGGTGGCTATGGGTACGGCGACCGCGTTCGATACCGTATCCAAGGAAGGGGATTATCTCGGCGGGGCAGTCGCCCCAGGGTTAGCCATTGCCGCTGAAGCCCTTTATGCCCGCACGGCGGCTCTACCCAGAGTAGAACTGGTCCGTCCCGAGCGAGCCATCGGGGCCAATACCGTAGCCGCCATGCAGTCCGGCATCATCTTCGGCTATGCCGGGCTTATCGACGGCATCGTGACACGGATTCAAGAAGAACTGGGAGAGAAGGGAACGGTCGTGGCCACCGGAGGCTATGCCGGCATCATCGCCAAAGAAACCAGAGTAATTGACAAGGTCAATCCCGATTTAACACTTATCGGAATAAAAACCATCCACGCCCTGAACCAGACCTAGTTAACCAAGGAGATAGCCATGTTGAAAAATAAAACCATAGTTCTGGGTATAACCGGGGGGATTGCCGCTTACAAGGCGGCGGATATCGCCAGCAAGCTGACTCAGGCGGGGGCCACTGTCGAAACAGTGATGACCGAGGCAGCCACCAGGTTCATTACCGCCCTGACCCTGAGAAATGTCACCGGTAGGCCGGTGGTGACCGAAATGTGGGAGCCTGCCTCCGAGTATCAGGAGGAGCACATCGCCCTGGCCGAGGCGGCCGACGCGGTAGTTATCGCCCCGGCTACGGCCAATACCATCGCCAAGCTGGCGGCGGGAATCGCCGATAATATGCTCGGGTGCATCGTGCTGGCGACTGAGTCGCCGGTTATTCTTGCCCCCGCCATGAACGATGTCATGTACAAGAACTCCATTACGCAGGAAAACCTGGCGAAGCTGAAAGCCAGGGGTTTTACCATCATCGAGCCCGAGTACGGACGCCTGGCTTCGGGGAAAATGGGGCAGGGAAGACTGCCCGATACCCCCAGGATAATCGAGGTTATTGAGAAGGTTTTAAGTTGACCGGTAAAGACCTTGAGGGCAGGCACATCGTGGTGACGGCTGGCGGCACCCGGGAACCAATTGACCCGGTAAGATACATAGGAAATCGCTCATCCGGTAAAATGGGATACGCCGTAGCCGAGGCCGCGCGCAACCGCGGCGCTGGAGTATCGCTAATCGCGGCGCCGACGGCGCTCCCCGACCCTGCCGGCGTGGGAGTTACCCACATTGAAAGCGTCGAAGAGATGAAAGACGCGGTTGTCAGGGGTTGCGTCCGGGCAGATGCCCTGATTATGGCCGCCGCCCCCGCCGACTATCGCCCCGGTAACCCCGCCGGACAGAAGATAAAAAAAGGCGCCGGGGGGCTGACACTGGAGCTGGTCAAAGCGCCGGATATCCTGTCCGAAGTTAAGGGCAATTTACTCAAGATTGGATTTTCCGCCGAGACGGAAAACCTGATCGAAAATACCCTAAAGAAGCTACGGGATAAAGGCTGCGACCTTTTCGTGGCTAACGACGTTACTAAAGCCGGCAGCGGCTTCGAAGTGGATACCAATAGAGTTACCCTGATTGATAAGACCGGGAATGTAGAGGAACTGCCCCTGATGAGCAAGAGAGAGGTGGCGGACAGGGTACTGGACAGGGTGGCGAAATTATTAAGGGGCTAAGCCGTTGATAATACGAGGGCGGCAGGGTGGAAAAAGATAAAAACGAGGGGGGCGTGGTTAAAATAACTCCGGATTCTAGAAAGAGATAATTATGGCTAAAACACCAGAAATCGAACAGGAAATGTCCAAAGCGTACGAGCCGGGCAAGGTAGAGCAGAATTGGTAC
>JAUWGD010000129.1 GCA_030606585.1 Dehalococcoidales bacterium
ATATTGCCCGACTCCAGGACGTGGATACCGGCGACCTGGCTGAATACGATTTAATCGGCCTGGGCGCACCCGTGTGGCACCGACGGGAACCGGCTAACGTGATGAACTTCATCGAATTTACCATGAATGCGGTTGAGGGCAGGCACGGCTTTGCTTTCTGCACCCACGGTCTCTACCCGGGCCGCTTCCTGGCAAGAGTAGTTAACCTCATGATGCAGAGGGGGCTGACGGTTATCGGCTGGAACAACTGGTATGGCAGTGTCTTTCTGCCGGAGAAGCCCAAGCCCTACTTTACCGACGGCCACCCCGATGAAATCGACCTTACCGAGGCGAGGGTCTTCGGGCGGCAAATGGCGGAGCATAGCCGAAGGATTTACGCCGGAGAGGACGGTTTAATACCCTCGCTGCCGCAGGGCCGCGAATACGACGAGCTTTACCCGGGGCCGCCGAGGGGAGTACGCAGGACCAGGCAACAGCGGGAGCTTATAGGCATCCGGGCTTTCGAATATAGCATTAATAAAGAGAAATGCGCCTATCCCAAGTGTACCGTATGCATCGATAATTGCCCGACACACAGCATTAACCTTTCCGTGTCTCCGCCGATTCTTAAAGAGACCTGTGACAGGTGCTCATACTGCGAGCAGATATGCCCCCGTGGCGCCATTGAGTTCGATTGGGCGCCCATCGTGAAAATCGTCGACGAGGATGCCATCCGGCATTTCACCAGGGTCTCGGAAGAGGCCGAAGCAAAAGGGCGTTTCAGGAGGCTGGTGCCGTTGCAGGATGTCGGCTGGAAGACACCCTGGTATACACAAAAGAAGCCCCCGCGTTTAAAACCGATATGAAGCGAATAAAGGAGTAAAAAATGACCACGACGAAATACGGGAAATATCTAACCACGGAAGTCGTTAAAGAAGACCCGAAAAAGGAAGGCCCACGCGTCACGAGCACGCGGCATCTTCAGGATTTCGGCGGGGGGCACCTGTCTATAGACTGCGTCTATATCACAAATCCCCACCTGATGATAAGCCAGCCGCACAAGCATGAGTTCGCCCAGTATTTGAACTTCTTTTCGGCGAACCCGAACGACACCAAAGATTTCGACGCGGAAATAGAAGTTTCGCTGGGCGAGGAGGCGGAAAAACACATTATAACAAAGCCGACATCCGTTTACGTACCAGCCGGACTGCACCACGGGCCGATAAACTTCGCTAAAATCAATAAACCCGTGCTGTTCGTGGATATTGCCGTGACGGGTAAATACGCCAGGGTGGGCAATACACCGGACTGAGCGGGAGAGGAATAATCATTAATATACAAGGGAGAGAAAGATGCTACTGAAGGATAAAGTCGCCATCATTACCGGCGGTGCCAGGGGGATAGGGCGCGGCATGGCCCTGAAATTCGCCGAGGAAGGCTGCTCCGTGGCCATCGCCGATATCGCCATAAAAGAGGCGGAGGAAGCCGTTGCCGAAATCAAGAAGAAAGGCGGAAACGGAATAGCCATAAGGTGCGATGTCACCAGCGGCCAGCAGGTAAGCGAAGCCGTGGAAAAAGCCGTCCAAAATTACGGTAAGATAGATATCCTGGTCAATAACGCCGGGGCGATAGCTCGCCATGTGCCCATTGAAGACTTAACCGAAGAGTCCTGGGATAAAGTCCTCGCCCTGAACCTGAAAAGCGATTTTCTGTTCTGTAAGTACGTCGTCCCCCACATGAAGAAAAGGAAATACGGCAAGATAATCAATCTCTCTTCCATAGGCGCCGTCCAGCCTCCCGCCCACGAGATTCATTATAATACCGCCAAGGCGGGGGTTATCGGTTTTACGACCGACCTCGCCAACGCCCTGGCGCCGCTTAATATCAACGTAAACTGCATACTGCCGGGGCCCATCCGTACCCACTTCTACGACCATAATATCGGGTCGTTTACGGATGAACAAAAAGACCAGTTCTTCACGAGGCTGGGGAAAAAGGTGCCCATGCAGAGGGTAGGCACCCCGGAGGACATGGCCGGGGCGGCTTTATTCCTGGCTTCGGAGCTTTCAGCATATATTACGGGGCAGGCCCTGTACGTGGCCGGGGGACTGCCGCTGCTGCCGCCGATGGCCCTGCCACCACCACCCGAGAAATGATATATAAAATAAGGAGTTATCGCGTATGGATATACAATTAAAAGAAGATTTTATCCGTCTCTGGCAGAGGTATTTCAACAATGCCGAACTTCCTATCACCTTCTACTACACTGATGAGGAAAACCGCGCTAAGTTAGCCAAACCAGAATCAACAGCCAGGTGTATCGTTGGCGCACTGGTAAAAGTGCGGGAAGGAAAATCCCTTACATTCGGTGTTGAGTCGATTGGCTGTTTTGGAGGAAAGCAATACCTGGGCTTTTCTGAAAACCTGGACGCTGATAACGCTAATATGGAATATTTCCTATCTTACGGGTTGCCGGGGAAAGTAGAGGGTGAGCGTTTTAAGAAGACCCCGGAAATAGTCAAAGAATTCTATCAGGGCAGCCCGAAGTTCAAAGCTCCCGGTCGTTACGCCGTCTTCAAGCGCTGGGATATGTTGAACGAAAAGGACACGCCGGAAGTAGTTATTTTCTTTGCAAAACCGGATGTTCTAGCCGGTTTGTATAACCTGGCTAATTATGATACGGCGGACCCTAATGCAGCGATTGTACCCTGGGGTTCCGGTTGTTCCTCAATAATCCAAGATCCCTATCTGGAGAATGACTCGGCCAACCCCCGCGCAGTGATTGGGATGTTCGATACTTCCGCCCGGCCTTTTGTCACCACTGATGAGCTTTCTTTCTCCGTGCCGATCAACAAATTCGTGAGTATGGTCGGAAATATGGAAGAAAGCTTCCTGATAACCAAATCATGGAAAGCTATTCAAAAAAGGATAAAATAATAAAGCAAATAACAAATATTAATTTACAAACTAAAAATAAATTCTAGAATAATATATTCTATCAGTGTGTAAAACAAGCTCTTTACTAGTCAATGCCTTGATACCACCGCCACCCGAAAAATAGGGAATATAAACACTAAGGGGGGCTTTCGCCCCCCTCTTTTTTCACTATTAACTAAAGTGTTTGTCTAGTATCTCAAGTAGTTAGGCACGACATTCTTGTATTTCTTGACAAGCTGCGCCCAGTTCCCGGGCAGTTCTATTTTCCTGGTGATGGGCGGGGGGCCACCCTGTATGAAGCCCATCCAGGAACCGAAACCTCCGAAGACAAAGACACGGGCGGGGTCCTGGTCGCGGGGACTGGGATGGAATATCTTGGGGCTAAATCCCGGACCGGTGACATTGCCGCGGTCGAAAGGCTTGTCGGTTTTTAGTCCGAGCCTGGAAAAATAGTCGTCGGGGACCATGGTGTTCTCGACGATGTAGTCCTTGACGGCTTTCTTGCTCCAGCCGCCGTTCGCCAGAGACCCGGCGTTGGTGGGGGTAAGGAGCACCGCAAAGGAACCCATCCGGGCGGGGACGACACTGCCGACAATAGTCGCCAGTATGCCTTTATCGTCGGTGCCGAAGGGCATCATCTGCTGGAAGGACTGGGGGAACATCAGACTGATAGCGCTGTCCTCCAACTTGAAACCCTGGTCAACGTGGAAGGGCTCCCAGGGGCTGTTTTCCTCGTTCTCCGCGGCGACCCAGCTATATTTCCCGGGATTGCCGAGCACGCCCATGTCCTCGATTTGCTTGCGAATGCCCCGGCCGTTCTTGGTAACGAGGCCGAGAGCACGTCCGATAGAAGCGTTGGCGATATCACCGGGGTTGGTCGCGCCGTAAGTGGAGCGGATATTGGCATCCTTAGCGACCGGGCCGTTGATAAGCCAGAAGGGCGAAAAAGAGCCGGTGCTGGCGGCCATCATGCCACAGACGGGATTGGCGGCCAGAGCCTGCACCCCGGCGATGAGAACGGGCATGTAAGTGGGCAGGCAGCCCGCCATGACGGCATTGATGGCAATCATCTCTATGGTAGCCTTGCCCAGACGCGGCTCCAGTTTCTCCACCAGATGGTCGGGCGGAAGGTCCGTCCCGGTAAGCATCTCGGTCACGGCATTCTCGGTGGGGGGTATAATGGGTAAACCGTCAGTCCAGCCCCGCTGGTAGAAGAAACGATTGACCTCTTCCAGGTTGCCCTTGAAAACGATTCGCGGCGGGTTTTCCGGCTCCCGGGGCTTGGGCGCTTTTTCTTCGGCGGTCAGCGGCTTGGTTAAAGCGCCAACCATATCATCGAACACCGCCGTGATAGCGTTATCGATGGTCTCGACGACGGTGCACTCGGAAACGATAGCTTCCGGCACGACCCTGACGACGGGCATACCGTGACTGGAAGCCGCCGACATGGAGTCGTTCAGGAAGTATTCGAAGGCAAAGGTAACGGTCGGGGTATCATGCTCCTCGATAAAAATTGCATCGTACACAAGGTACTTGGTGCATGCCCCTCAGTCGCCGACGGAAGCGACAACCGCATCCACCCCCTTAATCCAGTCTTCAAACTCCCCTTTTCTGTCCGGCTCCAAGGCGGACACCGAAAACGAGCGGGAATTGAATATGCTCGTCTCACAGGTGGGATATCTCTCCTTCAATAGCCTCTCGGTCACGTCCAGTATCAGGGGCGCGGCACGCTTGTTGTTACAGAGAAGACCGATTTTCTTTCCGGCCAGGTCATCCAGGCGGGGCGAAAGGCCGTTCAACGGCTTGGGGTCGGCCGCCGCCCAGGGACTCAATACCTCATACGAGGCACCTGATTTATCATCACTCATAATATTTACCTCCTTGTTTGGCTATCAGATATATATCTTATAAGCTAACTCCACGGTCTATCCATTTTACCGG
>JAUWGD010000004.1 GCA_030606585.1 Dehalococcoidales bacterium
CAGTCGCTGCGGGGGAACCTGCTGTCTGAATGCTATGAGGTAATGGAAGCACTCGACGGGGGAGACTCGGATAAACTTTACGAAGAATTGGGCGATTTGTTGTTACAAATCGTGCTTCATGCACAGATTGCCAGCGATAACGGGGAGTTCGAGATAGGCGATGTAGTTAAAAGCATCACGGCCAAGATAGTGCGCCGCCACCCGCATATCTTCGGCACTACAAATGTGAAAAATGCCGAAGAGGTAATGCGCAACTGGGAAGAACTCAAGCGGGAGGAAAGAGAAGAGGGGACCTCCATGCTGGAGGGCGTCCCTAAGGACATGCCGGCCCTCGCCTACGCTTACGAGATTTCCCGCCGGGCGGTACGTGTCGGCTTCGAGTGGGAGGATATCGAGGGGGTTATCGACAAGCTGGCGGAAGAGGTCAGGGAAATCAAAGATTCAACCAGTCGGGAGGAGAAAGAGCAGGAATACGGCGACCTTTTGTTTACGCTGGTCAACGTCGCCCGCTGGGAGGGAATCGACCCGGAGGCGGCGCTGCGGGAGGCAAACCATAAGTTTTATAAACGTTTTTCGTATATGGAAGAATTATGCCGCCAGCGCGGCCTGAATTTTCCGGAGCTTTCCTTCAAGGAGAAGGACGACCTCTGGGACGAGGCGAAGCGGGGGGTGGATTAAGATGGTCGGGGCGGGCAGATTTGAACTGCCGACCTCCGCGTCCCGAACGCGGCGCGCTAACCGAACTGCGCTACGCCCCGACAGCACTATTATAGGCGTATCAAGCCTCCGTTGTAAACCGGGGACGGTAAATAGATGAAATATATCGTGCTGATAATCGATGGAGCCGCCGGCCTGCCCCTGCCGGAACGCGGCGGCAGGACCTGCCTGGAGCTGGCCGTTACCCCCAACCTTGATGAAATGGCCGGGGAAGGTTTTATGGGGCTGGTGCGCACCGTGCCGCCGGGGATGGAGCCGAGCAGCGCCTGCGCCTGTATGTCGGTGCTGGGGTACGACCCCACCGTTTATTACAAGGGCCGCGCTTCCATCGAAGCCAGGAGCCTGGGTATAGATATCGGCGAGGGAGAGGTAGTCTTCCGCTGCAACCTGGTGAATATCGAGGATGGCAAGATGAAGGACTACAGCGCCGGGCATATCAGCACCGACGAAGCGGAAGAACTTATCACTACACTTGATAAGGAGATGGGGAACGACTTTATAAAATTCTACCCCGGCGTCAGCTACAGGCATATATTAAAAATAAAAGGACACGAGGATACCCTAAAAGCTGTCTGCACCCCGCCCCACGATATCCCCGGCAAAGACGTTGAAGGATACCTGCCAAAAGGCGAGGGCAGCGACCTCCTGCGCGACCTCATGGCGCGCTCTGAAACCCTGCTGAGAAACCACAGAATCAACGTGGCGCGCCGGGACCGCGGCGATATGCCCGTTACCACTATCTGGCTTTTCTGGGGCAGCGGGCAGGTGCCTGAAATGCCCGCCTTCAGAGAGGTCTACGGACTCGGTGCCGCCCTGACATCGGGGGTTGATTTGCTGAAGGGGCTGGCTAAAATGGCGGACATGGACGTACTGGATATCAGGGGCGTAACGGACGGACCGGATAACGATAATGCCGCCCAGATAACCGGGGCCCTTGGGGCGCTGGGAAAATGCGACCTGGCGGTGGTGCATATCGAGGCGCCGGACGAAGCCGCTCACGGCGGCTTGATTGACGAAAAGATAGAGGCTATCCGGAAGATAGACGCCGAGGTTATCGGGCGGCTGCTGGAGCGGCGGGGTGATGACCTGCGGGTGCTGGTAATGCCCGACCACCCCACCCCGATTAAGCTGCGCACCCATAGCGCCGACCCCGTGCCGTTTTTAATTTGGGGCGAGGGTATAAAGGCCAACGGTGCGAAAAGGTTTACCGAGGCCGAGGCCGGTAAAACTGGCGTTTTCATCGAAGAAGGTTATAATATAATGGGAAGACTGGTAGGGAGGTAAGAAGGGGCTGCCCGTGCGGGCAGATGCGTAATTGCGCAATTGAGTAGCGTTAGAGAATTAATAATATGGCTTTAATCGTACAGAAATACGGCGGCAGCTCGGTGGCGGACGCGGAAAAGATAAAGAACGTCGCCCGGCGTATCGTGAGGACCAAAGAGGCCGGTAACCAGGTGGTAGTGGTCGTTTCGGCAATGGGTGATACCACCGATAACCTGGTCAAGCTGGCATATCAGGTTGCCGAACATCCGCATACGCGGGAACTCGATGTACTGCTCTCTACCGGCGAGGTCGTCTCCAGCACTCTGCTGGCCATGGCGTTGCACAGCATGGGCTACCCGGCTATCAGCCTGAGCGGGGCGCAGGCCGGTATCAAGACGGACGCCGCTTTCAGCAAGGCCAGGATTACCGATATCGACCCCAAGCGTGTCGCCAGAGAGCTGGAAAAGGGCAATATCGTTATCGTGGCCGGTTTCCAGGGCATTACCGGGGACATGGATATCACGACCCTGGGGAGGGGTGGCTCGGATACCACGGCGGTAGCTCTGGCAGCCGGACTGAAGGCAAAAGCGTGCGAAAGATATACCGATGTGGACGGGATATATACCACCGACCCGCGTCTTTTCCCGGAGGCGCGGAAACTGACGGAGATAAGCTATGAGGAAATGCTGGAAATGGCAACCTACGGGTTCAAGGCGATACACCCCCGCGCGGTAGAGCTGGGCGAACTGTTCAGCGTCCCCATCCTGGTGGCGTCCAGCTTTAATGATAACCCCGGTACGTTAATTCACAAAGAGGTGTCTATGGAAGTACGAAACAAAGTAAGAGGTATAGCCCATGACCCCGATGTGGCCAAGATAACCGTAGTCGGCGTACCCGACCGGCCGGGCATCGCCGCAGCAATCTTCGTTCCCCTGGCGGAAGCCGGTATCAGTATCGACACTATCGTACAGAACGCCAGCATCGAAAATATTACCGACCTTACCTTTACGGTGGCGAAGAGCCAGTTGAAAAGGGCAATGGCGGTAGTCGAGCCGATATCCGGGTCTATCGGCGCCAGGGAGTGCGTCAGTGATTCCAAACTGGGTAAAGTGAGCATCATCGGCACCGGCATGCAGTATGCCCCCGGTTATGCCGCGCGGATGTTCGATACGCTTAACAAAGAAAATATCAACATTCAGTTGATTTCCACATCGGAAATACGGATAACCTGTATCATCGACAAGACCAGAATAAAAGACGCGGTACGAGCTTTGCACCGCGCCTTCGAACTGGAAACAGAGGAATAAATAGAATTCACGAGGGGTTGTTAAACAGCCACCACCTCTTTGACTTCAGGGATTTCCTGCTTCAGTATCCGTTCGATACCGTTCTTCAGTGTCAGGGTTGACATCGGACAGCCGGCGCAGGCGCCGACCAATTTTACTTTTACAGTGCCATTATCGACACCGACCAGTTCTACGTTGCCTCCATCTCTTACCAGAACCGGGCGTACTTTATCGAGTACCTCTTCGACTTTATCTTGCATTTTGGGCCTGTCTCCTTTAGAATTTATATATATTCCTGTTTAAATTCTATCTGCCGAAGGGGCAATTTGTCAAACGGTGCCATTTTAAGTACAAAAACCCCTTGTATGATGTATCCCGTTAGTGTAGAATAAAATACTTAAAAATTATAAAAGCCCCGGGGAAGCCGATGACACGTGATGACGAAAGAGTACTAAGGCTCAGACAGCAGCGCAGCAAAGAGGCTATCGACCTGGCGATGCAGGCACGCTGGCAGGAGGCCGTCGACGTCAATAAGGAAATCATCGAGAGTTTCCCGGAGGATGTCGATGCCTGCAATCGTCTGGGCAGGGCCTATATGGAACTGGGGCAGTACGCGCTGGCACGTGAAGCCTATAGCTGTACGGTGCAACAGGACCCCTATAACGCAATCGCCGCCAGGAATTTGCGGCGACTGAGCGACCTGGGAGAATCGGATAACGACGAAGTGGAAACTGACACGGTCGACCCTCACCACTTTATTGAAGAAATAGGCAAAGCCGGGGTGGTTACCCTTTATGAACTGGCACCCAAGGAGAACCGTGCCAGAATGGTGGCGGGTGACAAGGTGAATTTGACGGTTGAAGGCTCCGTTCTGTTGGTGGAAAACAGACGCGGTGTCTATATGGGGAAAGTGGAGCTCAAGTATGCCCAGCGGCTTATCCGGCTGATGCTGGGGGGCAACCAGTACACGGCATCGGTGGTGAAGTCCGCCATGGACATGATGACAATCATTATCAGGGAGACGTATCAGGACACCAGCCAGGTCGGGAAGCTGTCTTTCCCCCCGAGGGGCATGGACGAGTTCCGTCCCTACGTCGGCGATAAGCTATTGAAAGTGGAAGAGGATGAGGGAGAGGACGAGTCCGGTTATACGATAATCGGCGGTGACGAGATAGAAGTACTGCCCGAGGAGTCCGAGGGCGTTGATGATGACGCGAATAGCGATGACGAATAGGAGGTTGAGCTGATATGGTTTCGGGCACAGTGAAGCCGGTCAATATAGAAGATGAAATGAGGAGCTCATACATCGATTACGCGATGAGCGTCATCGTCTCCCGCGCCCTGCCGGACGTGAGGGATGGATTGAAACCGGTGCACCGACGTATCCTTTATGCCATGAACGACATGGGGCTGCGGCCCAACGGGCCCCATCGTAAGAGTGTCCGTATCGTCGGTGAAGTGCTGGGTAAGTACCATCCGCATGGGGACGCATCGGTCTATGACGCCATGGTGCGCATGGCGCAGGACTTCTCCATGCGTTATCCCATGGTTGACGGGCAGGGCAATTTCGGCAGTGTCGATGCCGACCCCCCGGCCGCCATGCGGTATACCGAGGCGCGCCTGGCGAAAATAGCGGAAGAAATGCTGGTTGACATCGAGAAGGACTCCGTGGACTTCATCCCCAACTTCGATGACAGCCAGCAGGAGCCCACGGTGCTTCCCGCCAGAATGCCCAACCTGTTAATGAACGGAAGCGCCGGAATCGCGGTGGGCATGGCCACTAATATCCCGCCGCATAATCTGGGCGAGCTCTGCGACGCTATTGCCTGCCTCATTGATAATCCTAAAGCTACTATCGAAGAACTCACCAAGTTCGTACAGGGTCCGGACTTTCCGACAGCCGGCATCATCCAGGGGCGGGAAGGCATTATGAATGCCTATACCACCGGGCACGGTAAACTGGTAGTCCGCGCCAAAGCCCATATCAGTAGCCCCACGGCAGGCGGCCGGAGCCAGATAATCATCAACGAGCTTCCCTACCAGACGAACAAGGCAGCCCTTGTAGAAAATATCGCGGAACTGGTCAAGAACAAGAAGGTCGAGGGCATCAGCGACCTTCGTGACGAGTCCGACCGCCAGGGGATGCGTGTCGTCATCGAGTTGAAAAAGGAAGCCCAGCCGCAGAAGGTGCTCAATAATCTCTACAAGTATACCTCCATGCAGTCCTCCTTCTTTGTCAACATGCTGGCCCTGGTTGACGGGCAACCGAAGGTTATCAGCCTGAGGGAAGCGCTGCAGAACTACGTAGATTTCCGCCGCGAGGTAATTAAGCGGCGTTCCCGCTATGAACTGAAACAGGCCAGGGCCAGGGCCCACATACTGGAAGGACTGAGAACCGCGCTGGATAATATCGACGCGATAATCAGTACCATCCGAAAGTCCGAGACGGCCGAGGCAGCCCGTAAAAACCTGATGGAGGGCTTTGGCCTGACCCAGATTCAGGCGCAGGCAATCCTCGACATGCAGTTGCGCCGCCTGGCTAATCTGGAAAGGCAGAAGATACTCGACGAGTATGCCGAGGTAGTTAAGAAAATCGCCTACCTGGAAGACCTGCTGGCCAATCCCAGGCGAATTCTCGTCCTGATAAAGGAAGAGGTGTCGGAACTGAAGTCGAAATACGGTGACGAGCGCCGCACCGCCATCGTTGAACAAGGAGTACTCGAATTCACCGAGGAAGACCTCATACCCCACGAAAGAGTGGTGGTAACGCTCAGCAGTCGCGGCTTCGTCAAGAGAATTCCCTCGAAGACCTACCCGACGCAGCATCGTGGTGGCGTTGGTAGAATAGGCCAGGTGACCAGGGACACCGATGCCGTCATGCTGCTGGTCGTGGCCGATACCCACGACGACCTCTTTTTCTTCACTGACCGCGGCAAGGTCTTCTACCTGAAGTGCCACGAAGTCCCCGCCGCCTCCCGTACGTCCAAGGGGCTGGCTATTATCAACCTGCTGTCCATTACCGAAGGTGAAAGAGTCACGTCTCTGGCGGCTACCACCGGCCTGATGCCGGACGCTTATCTGGTAATGGTTACCAGGCTCGGCGAGATAAAGAAGACGTCACTGGACAGATTCGCCGCCGTACGGAGCAGCGGGCTTATTTCCATGGACCTGGCGCCGGGAGATGAACTGGTTTCAACCTGCATGGCTACCGATAAGGATGATGTTGTCCTGATAACACGTAAAGGGCAATCGATATGTTTCAGCGTTTCCAGCCTGAGGGCTGCCTCCAGGACCAGCGGCGGCGTACGCGCCATACGCCTGGCCGAGGGCGACGGCGTGGTCAGCATGGACAGGGTAGACCCCAAAGCATTTCTGCTGGTGGTTACCGAGGGCGGTTACGGCAAGATTACGCCGCTGGACAGGTACCCGCGGCAGCACCGCGCCGGCAGCGGGGTGAGGACGTTCAAGATAGTTGACAAGTCGGGAGAGGTGACGGCGGCCAGGGTAGTAACGGTGAAGCAGGAGGTCGTGTTGATATCGGCCGAGGGCATGGTAACGTTGACTCCGATAAAGGAAAAAGACCCCAAACATGGTATCAGCACCCAGGGCCGGAGCACGCAGGGTGTCAGGCTGATGACCCTCGATGAGGGCGACCGGCTGGTGGCAATTACCGCCGTTGAGTAGTATCTGCGCAGTTGCGCAAGTACGCACTACCTTTTAAGTGCGCAGGGTTCCAGTTCTTCCAGGCCGCAGGCATTACAGGGATTATTACGGCAATCAGGCGTATCCAGTCCCTTCCGGGCGCGGTCGAATTCCCGCTTCAAGAAATCGTCGGTTACACCCGTATCGATGTGAGACCAGGGTAGAACTTCGTCCAGCGGCCGCTCGCGGTGGGCGTAAAAACCGGGGTCCAGGTCGGCATCGGCAAAGGCCCGGAGCCAGTTGCCGTAATTCAAGTGCTCGGTCCAGGCATCGAACTTACAGCCGAGTTCCCAGGCGCGGTGAATTACCTTACCCAATCGCCGGTCTCCCCGCGATAGTGCTGCTTCAAGCAGGCTGGTTTTGGGGTCGTGCCAGGACAGGCGGGTGCCCTTGCGCTGCAGGCCCTGTTGGAGAATCTCGTGCCTGACGGTTAAGTCCGCTTCATTAATCTGGGCGGTCCACTGGAAGGGCGTATGCGGCTTGGGAACGAAGGTGGCGACGCTTACCCGTATCATCGGCTTCTTACCGCTGGCTCTCTTGCCCTCGGCGCGGACTTTTTCCACCAGAGAAACGATATTTTCGACGTCTTCGGTGGTCTCGGTGGGCAGTCCGACCATGAAGTAGAGCTTGAGGCCGGTCCAGCCGCGCTCGAAGGCGGTGGCGGCCGTCGCCAGCAGGCTTTCTTCCGTGAGGTTCTTGTTGATGGCTTTTCTTAATCTTTCGCTGCCGGCTTCCGGGGCGAAGGTGAGTCCGGTGCGGCTGCGCGTGGGGAGGGAACCAACGAGCTTGATGGAGAAATCGTCCAGGCGCAGGCTGGGCAGCGAAAGCGTAAGGTTTGGGTAGCTCTTGGATAATTTACCAACCAGTTCGTCGATGCCGGTGTAGTCGGTAGTATTCAGCGAGACCAACGAGACCTCGTCGTAGCCGCAGTTATTGATAAGCTCCCCGACTGCCTGAAATACCTCCTCGTGGGGGCGCTCGCGTACGGGGCGGTAAATCATGCCGGCCTGGCAGAAGCGGCAGCCGCGACTGCACCCGCGCTGGATTTCGATGGCGGCGCGGTCGTGGATGACCTCGATAAAGGGCACGACGGGCCGGGTGGGAGGCGGCGGGAGTTTTGTAACAATACGCCGTTGAATCCTTGGTTTGGCTTTGGGGGCGGTGGGAGTGATGTTCAATGGTAAGCCAGAAGAATCATACTCCACCTTATAAAGGCTGGGGACATAGATACCTGAAATCGTAGCCAATTGTTTGAGCAGGTTTTGTTTATCTTTGCCTTTTACTTTACGGTAAGCGTCGAGGAACTCAAGCGACACCTCCTCGCCGTCGCCGATGATGAAAACGTCAATGAAGTCGGACATCGGCTCCGGGTTCAGGCAGCAGCTGCCGCCGGCGATTATCAGCGGGTAGGAGCCGTCTCTTTCCGAAGCGAGCACCGGAATTTGCGACAGGTCCAGCATGTTCAGCACGTTGGTATAAGCGAGCTCGTAGCCGAGGGAGAAGCCGATAATATCGAAGTCTTTAAGAGGATGCCGGGTTTCCAGGCTAAAGAGGGGGATATTGCGCTGGCGCATCTGGGCTTCCATGTCCACCCAGGGGGCGTAAACCCTCTCGGCGAGGACGTCCGGCTGCGTGTTGAGCAGGTCGTAGAGAATGGGCACGGCCATGTTGGACATGCCGATTTCATAAGTATCCGGGTAGGCAAGCGCTATTTTGACGTGGGTTTTATCCCAGTCCTTGACGATGCTGTTCCACTCGCCGCCGGTGTAACGGGCGGGCCGGTTGACCTGATGAAGAATTTCGTTATCGAGCACGATACGCCTCCAGACTTTCAATTATAGTGGTTGGGCGCGTTAAGGCGCAAATAATAGTGCTGTCATTGCGAGCGGAGCGAAGCAATCCGTATCCCACGGGTGAAAAGAGTATCTGCGTAATTGCGCAATTAAGTTAATAAGTAAACATTAAGAGTTGTCATTGCGAGCGTAGCGCGGCAATCTCCATCATTGACTTGATTCAAATTGGGGATTGCCACGTCGCTTCGCTCCTCGCAATGACGACGGAATGGAGGGGAAAAGGTAGAGGGGGCGTTTCTGCCCCCTCCTAAATTATCCGTAAATGCGCAAGTGCGCAATGACTATACCTCTCTGAACTCGCCTTCCACGGTGCCTTCGTCTTCACCGCCTTTACCACCTTCGCCTTCCGGCGGTTGCTCTCCACCTTCAGGTGGAGGCGGCTGCTGCCCTTGCTGGCCATAAACTGCGGAGCCTATCTTCTGCATGGTCTCGTTAAGCTCCTGGTTGGCCTTCTTGATGGCGTCAACATCCGTACCGTTCAGGGCCGACTTCACCGCGGCTATCTTTTCTTCCGCCTCTTTATTCAGGTCCTCGGGAATCTTATCCTTATTATCGCGCAGCGTCTTTTCCGCCTGGTACGCCATGGTGTCGGCCATGTTCTTGGCTTCAATTTCATCACGACGTTTGGCGTCCTCGGAAGCGTGAGCCTCCGCCTCTTTCTGCATCTTCTCCACTTCTTCCTTGGAGAGACCGCTGGAGGCGGTGATGGTTATTTTCTGCTCCTTACCGGTACCCTTGTCCTGAGCCCTTACGTTCAGAATACCATTGGCGTCGATGTCGAACGTGACCTCGACCTGGGGTACGCCGCGCGGGGAGGGGAGAATGCCGTCCAACATGAACCTGCCCAGCGTGCGGTTATCGGCGGACATGGGCCGTTCACCCTGGAGGACGTGAATCTCCACACTCGGCTGGTTATCCGCCGCCGTGCTGAAAATCTGGCTCTTGGCGGTGGGGATGGTGGTATTGCGCGGGATGAGCGGGGTGGCGACACCACCGAGGGTCTCGATACCCAGCGTGAGTGGTGTCACGTCGAGCAGTAATATGTCCTTAACCTCGCCCTTGAGTACGCCGGCTTGTATGGCGGCGCCGATAGCGACCACCTCATCGGGATTGACGCCCTTATGCGGCTCCTTGACGAAGAATTCCTGTACCTTCTGCTGTACCAGAGGCATACGCGTTTGACCGCCCACCAGGATAACTTCATCAATCTGGGCGGCCGTTTTACCGGCATCGGTCAGCGCCTCTTTACACGGACCGATGGACTTTTCCACCAGGTCCATGACCAGCTGCTCCAGCTTGGAGCGGGTAAGCGTGATATTCAGGTGCTTGGGCCCGCTGGCATCGGCGGTGATAAAGGGGAGGTTGACCTCCGTCTGCTGGACTGAGGATAGCTCCACTTTGGCTTTTTCCGCGGCTTCCTTGAGACGTTGCAGGGCCGTATTGTCCTGGTGAAGGTCTATGCCTTGGTCTTTCTTAAATTCATCGCAAAGCCAGTCCATAATCCTCTGGTCGAAGTCCTCACCGCCGAGGTGGGTATCGCCGTTGGTGGACTTTACCTGGAAGGTGCCTTCGCCCAGCTCCATTATAGAAATATCGAAAGTACCACCGCCGAGGTCGTAGACGGCGATGGTCTCGTCGCTCTTTTTATCCAGTCCGTAGGCTAACGAAGCAGCTGTAGGCTCGTTGATGATGCGCAGCACCTCAAGACCGGCAATCTTGCCGGCGTCCTTGGTGGCCTGGCGCTGGGCATCATTGAAATAAGCCGGTACGGTGATAACAGCTTCGGTAACCGTATCGCCGAGATAGGCTTCGGCATCAGCCTTGAGCTTCTGCAGAATCATCGCCGAAATCTCGGGCGGGCTGTATTCCTTGTCGCCCATCACCACCCGAACGTCGTTATTATCGGCTTTGGTGACTTTATAAGTTTTACGCCCGGCGTCTTCCTCGACGGGAAGCTCACGTCCGGCCGGCTCGCCGTGTTTACGCCCCATAAAGCGCTTGATGGCGTATATAGTGTTTTCCGGGTTGGTGATGGCCTGCCGCTTGGCTATCTGGCCCACCAGGCGTTCTCCGTTTTTATTAATGGCTACCACCGAGGGCACGAGGCGGCTTCCTTCGGCGCTGGTGATTACTACGGGCTCGCCTCCCTCCATTACCGATACCTCGCTGAAGGTAGTACCCAGGTCTATACCTACTGCTTTACCCATTTGCTCTTCCTCCTTTGTTCAAAAACTCCGGCCACTATAGTAGTGGCTCGAAGAGATTTATCCTTCTTCCGATGGCTCTTCACGGCCGGCTTCTGTTGAACCGTTGCCCACCACTACTCTGGCGGGTCGAAGAAGTTTATCATGTAGCATGTAACCCTTTTGAAATTCCTCGATAACGATGCCTTCCTTGCCACTTTCCTGCCTTAAGGCTTCGTGGAAATTGGGGTCGAAGGTTTCCCCGGACGCTTTTATCTCCTTGACTCCCTGTCCTTCCAGAATGGTCTTGAACTTGCGCTCCACCAGCCTGACCCCTTCCACCCATTCATGCTTTTTGTATCTGGGTGGAACAGCTTGGAGCGCCCGTTCCAGGTCGTCGATGACGGGAAGGAGGCCGAGGATAAGGTTGGCGTTGGCGTAGGTGTTGAATTCCTGCCTTTCCTGCTCCGCGCGCCGCTTGTAATTGACGAAGTCGGCCTGCGCCCGCTGCCAGTTGGCCAGGTATTCTTCGGCCTTTTCCTTTTCCTCGGCGAGCGCCTGCTCGAAGCTCTCCGCACCTTCTATCTCGGGCGCCTCGGGTTCAGTGACCTCCGGTTCCGGCTCGCTTTTTTTCACATCTTCTGAATCTTTCGGTATCATTATTTCATGTCCTGTTCGCCGCTTATTTCCCTGCCGTAAAGCCCCGCTACCAGCTGTCCCAGCACCGAAGACAGGTAATCAACCGTGGGTATGGTGCGTGAGTAGGGCATCCTGGTGGGACCGAGCACGGCGATGGTGCCGGTAGCCTCCTCGGGAAGCCCGTACCGGCAGATGACCACGCTGCAGTTCTGGATGGCAACGTCCTTGTTTTCATTGCCGATAATTACCTGGACGCCGTGCGGGCTGAGCTTGGACGGGACGATGACCTTTAACAGGCCGCGGCGTTCGACCAGTTCCATGAGCGAACTCATCTGTTCACTGTGGGCAAATTCCGGTTGATTGAGTATGAAGTGCCATCCTTCGAGGTACGGCTCCTGGTATTCCTGGCTGTCCTCGGCTTTCATAATCTCGATGAGGAAATCGGTCGCCTGCTTTTCCAGGGGCGTTAGCTCCAGTTTTTTCTCGGAAATCTGCCGGGCAGTTAAACCGTTGTATTCGCTATTCAGCTTGCCGCTGACTATGGTTAGAGTGGGTTGAGACACGGTTTCGTCAAAGGTAACTAATTGCTGCTTAACTTTAGCGCCTTCAAGAACGACGATTGACAGCGCCCGGGCATCCTGCACGGATATCAGCTCCATATGCTTCAATTTACAGTCGGTCGATTTCGGCAGGCTGACTACCGCCACGTTCTGCGCCAGCTTGGCTAAAAGCGTGGCCGTGAGACTTACCCAGGCCTCGACCTCCTTTTCTACCTGGTGGAAGGTGTGGCTGATAAGTCGTTGCTCTTCCCAGGGGAGATTGACGGCTTCAATCGACCCCACGTAGTGGCGGTATCCCTTGTCCGAGGGAATACAACCGGCCGAGGTGTGGGGGCGGATAAGGTAACCTTCACTCTCCAGGAGAGCCATCTCGTTACGAATGGTGGCCGGGCTAATACCCAGTCTGGCCTCATCGGCGATGACCTGCGAGGGCACGGGCACTGCCCGGGCGATGTATTGCCCGACGATGTAATTCAGTATTTTACCGCTTCTGGCAGCAATCATTTCTATCTCCATTAGCAGTCTCCTGCTTAGACTGCTAATTATAATCTAGCACTTGAGAGGGCAATTTGTCAAGAGAAATAGTCGCAGATTTCGGGCGTTTCTTGACCGTAAACGCTGCCTGTGATACATTGTAAACGTGGATATCACCTGGTTAGGTCACTCTTGTTTCAGGATTAAAGGCAATCAGGCCGTCATCATCACCGACCCCTTCCCCCCGGACACGGGTTATACGCTGGGCAAACAGACCGCCAATATCGTAACGGTCAGCCATCAACACCCCTCGCATTCCTACGTTCAGGGCATCGGCGGGGAGCCGAGGCTGATTGAGCGCCCCGGCGAATATGAAATCAGCAACGTCCTGATTATCGGCATAGCCACCTATCACGACTCCGTAAAAGGGCAATCGAGGGGGAAGAATACCGCCTACCTCATGGAGATAGACGGGGTGTCGGTGTGTCACTTGGGCGACATCGGACATGTGCTTAACGATGAACAGGTGGAAGAGATGGGCAATGTCGATGTTCTGCTGCTGCCGGTAGGCGGAGTGAACACCATCGACGCGGCCATGGCCGCCGAGGTTATACGCAAGCTAGAGCCGAAGGCGGTAATCCCCATGCACTACAAGACTCCGGCATTGAAGCGCAAACTGGATCCGGTGGGGGCTTTCCTCAAGGAGATGGGCATGGGACAGGTCGAACCCCGTCCCAAGGTCTCCTTCAGCAGGTCGAACCTGCCCCTCAGCACGCAGGTGTTCGTGCTGAGCCTTCCGGGTAAAAACGCAACTGCGTAATTGCGCAAGCGCTTAGTCGCCGTCCAGGAAATCCAGCAGCACCCGATTGAATATGTCGCTATTCTGCTGGTGGGGGGCGTGTCCGAAGCCCGGCAGTACTTTCAGCCGCGAATTCGGTATTAGTTTCTCCGCCCGGCGGGCGATGGACAGAGGCATGTAGGGGTCGAGGCGTTTCCAGACAAGGAGCGTCGGCGTTTCCAGACCGGGCAGTTTATCCAGGCAGAGCCAGTTCGTATCCTCGCCTTCCTTTGCCAGAAACGTGGGATAGGGCTGAGGACGGCTGAGCAGCCGGCGTATTGCCCAGGCTAAAGTCATTACGGCGGAGCCGAATCTGGTAACTTTGCCAAGTCCGGCGGCATCGATAAGGACCAGCTTACTCACTTTCTCATGATTCTGGAGGGCGACGTCCAGGCATACCCTGGCCCCGAAGGAGTGGCCCACAAGAACCGGCTTTTCCATCTCCAGCTTGTTAATAAATTCCAGTAAGAAATCACTGAAGTCCGAAAGATAGTAGCCGTCCTCGTTCCTTTCGTTCTGCCCGAATCCGATAAGGTCGGGAGCGTAGAGGGTATAGCGGCGGGCGAGGGTGGGGATCGTGTCGAACCAGTCACGGGAGTCGCTGGCGCCGCCGTGTACCAGCACGACCGGCGGTCCGCCGCCGGCTTTCAGGTAGTGCGCCCGGTAGCCGTTAACATTCAGCTTGAGTCGCTCGATGTCTCTCCGGTCGTGTTTAATCTCCTTTGTCACCTTGTGCAGCCTCTATCTTGATAAAATTGATAAATTCCTCGAGCAAGCGTGATACTACGCTCTCCTGCCGGTAGATACAATAAAAGTCCCGGCTCAGCCGCAGTCCGCGCACGCCGACCTGCCTTACCAGGTCCAGCGCCACACTCTTCTTAATGGCCAGGTTCGATACGAAGGCGATGCCGGCCCCGGCGGCCACCGCCGAGACCACTGACTGGGTGGTCCCCAGGACAAGGTTGGGTGACCATTTCCTCAGGTCAAGTCCGACCTGGGACAGTCGGTTTTCCAGGCTGAGCTGCGTGCCTGAGGTAGCCTCGCGGAAGATGAGCGGTTCGCCTTCCAGTTCGTTCGGAGAAACCTCACCTTTCCGGGCGAAGGGATGCTCCGGAAAAACGATGAGGACAATCTCATCGCCGGCCACCTTGAAAGACGCCAGGTCCTGACCTTCCGGCGCCATACCGCAGAATCCCACCTCGTAGGTGTTATTGCGAACTCCGTTGATAACCGTAAGTGAATCGGAGACGTCCATCTGGATTTTTACGGCCGGGTGCCGCTGCTTGAAGCTTGCCAGGAGTGCGGGCAGCAGAAACTCGCCGGGGATGGTGCTGGCGGTGATAAGCAGGTCTCCGGAAACTTCCTCACGCAACTGCTCCAGGTCGCCCCGGAGGCGGTCGCGTTCCGCCTCTACGGACTCGGCGAACCGGAGCAGGCGTTTACCGGCGGCGGTCAGGGTAATAGCCCTCTGTGTGCGGTCGATGAGGCGTATGCCGAGTTCGTGCTCCAGCTTCTGAATCTGGAAAGACACCGCCGGCTGGCTGATAGCCAGCTTTTTAGCTACCCCGGAGAAGCTGCCGAGCCTGACTACTTCCTGAAAGGTTTTAAGGTGGTCAATATTCATATTTTTATATAACTATAAGTATTATTTATGTTGCGCTAAGATAATACTTATGATATAATCCTCCATGGTTATTTTATGGCATTAACGGCGAATCATCAAGGGGAAGGAGAGGGAGAGACTCGCAAAGCTAAAAAGAGGTGAAGTATGCCATTTAAAGTAATTTTAATACAATCAGGGGTACTGGGTAGAGGTGACGAGGAACTTGGTATGTTACTCATGGCTAATTTTTTAAGATTGCTCGAAGAGAGCCAGGACAAACCGAAAACTCTGGTATTCTGGAATGAGGGAGTGCGACTGATATGTGAAGGCTCCTGGGCCCTCGGACATCTCAAAAAGCTCGAGGAACTGGGAGTTGAGATATTAGCCTGCACTACCTGTCTTGAATATTATGAACTTGTGGATAAATTAAGGGTTGGCAAACCGACAACAATGCATAAGACAATTCAGTTAATGCTCAGTTCAGACATGGTTTGTTTATAAGCTTGGACTATTTCCCCTTCGCTCGCATACTGGCGCTCTCAATCGTTGGGGAGTAGAATATAACCGAGGTAGATTATATGGACGATAAACCTAGGCGCCTCACCGAGACCGTTCACGGGTCGGGTTGAGCTTGCAAAATGGGTCCGGGTGACCTCGCCAAAGCGCTGGCCGGCCTGCCTTTGCAGTCCCACCCCAATCTCATCGTGGGGATGGAGAGTGCTGAGGATGCCGGCGTCTACAAGCTCACGGACGACCTCGCTATCGTGCAGACGGTCGATTTCTTTACGCCGATTGTCGATGACCCTTACGACTTCGGGCGGATTGCCGCGGCCAACTCCCTGAGCGACGTTTACGCCATGGGCGGCAGTCCACTGACGGCGTTGAATGTCGTCTGCTTCCCGCAGGATAAAATGGAGATATCTATTTTACAAGAGGTCTTGCGCGGGGGCATGGACAAGATGCAAGAGGCCGGGGTGATACTGGTCGGCGGGCACAGCGTCGAAGACCCGGAGCTCAAGTACGGCCTGTCGGTCACGGGCACCATCCACCCCGACAAAGTTGTTCGCAATAACGGCGCCAGAGCGGGCGACCGGCTCATCCTGACCAAGCCGCTGGGCACGGGAATCATCAGCACGGCAATCAAAGGTGGTACGGCCGGCGAAGAAGCCGTCTCCGAAATCGTGAAGTCCATGACCGCGCTGAACCGGACGGCCTCGGAGATGATGCAGGAGGTCGGCGTACACGCCTGCACGGATATTACCGGCTTTGGCCTGCTGGGCCACGTCGCCGAGATGATTGAAGGGACGGAAGTGGGCATGGAGATAGACTCTGCCGCCGTTCCCATTTTTACCGATGCGAAAGGACTCGCCGAAATGGGCATGATTCCCGGCGGTTTACACCGCAACCGCGAATTTCGTAAAGACATGGTGGAAATATCCAGGGGAGTACCTCAATATCTGCAGGACATCCTCTTCGACCCGCAGACCTCCGGCGGACTGCTGATAGCCGTGCCGCATGAGAAGGCATGGATTCTACTGGAAAAACTGCATAGTGAAGGCGTTGCCGAGGCGGCGATTATCGGGGGGGTGGTAGCGGAGATAAAGGGGAAGATCAGGGTCAAGTAGCCACGGAGCGGTTTGAAAAAATTATATTATTCATCTACAGTATTTTTTTTAATGCCTTGAGGTTGTGAAGGTGCGGAATATCAGGAATATTTTAAACATCACCACGAAAAGCGAAAAAAACAGAGCGACCATCTGCGGCGCCATAAAGTCGCGGCAAGTCATCGAGTTCTACTATCATGGCGGCTACCGCACGGTGGAACCTTTCTGCCTGGGGGTAGTCCTGTCAACCGAGGCCGATAACGAGTCGCTTATCTGCTATCAGGTCGGGGGATTCAGCGAGTTGAGAGAGGTGGTGGGCTGGAAGCTCTACCGCGCCTCGGAGATGGAGGATATCGAAGTATTGAATGAGCAGTTCAGCGGCAACAGGACCGACTATGACCCGAGTGATATGAGCCTGGAGGTAATCCGCTGCTATGTGGCCCCGGTGAAGGAAGAGCCGAAGCCGGAAACGGTACCGGCTTATGAGGGACCCGAGATGCTGGAATCGAGATATTTAACTCATAATGAGCTTATGCGAAGATTTCGTTTTACTCACCCCATCCCCGTCCCGGAAATATACACTTATATTTTCTCCGGCCCATGGTTCAAACCCCCGCCAGAGCGCACAGAATGGAAAAATAAGCACTTTAAGCAGGCATTTGGGGAAACATACCTCATGGCTTAAACCGCCTGAGATTTGGGGCACCGGAGCTGACATTCATTATCGATTTTCCTTATGTGTTTATTATCGTGCATAGATATTAACGTAGCTGCTCGGTCACTCTCTTGAGCAGCTCCTGGTCGTCCCGGACGCCGCGTACATCGAGGTTCGTCTGGCGGAAAGCCCGCACCATAGCCTCGATGAGCTTGGTCTTGCTGAGCTTTTTACCGCCGCTGAATTTAGCCGTCGATGCCAGATTTTCCAGGTAGGCGTCCTCTTCCCTGTTCAGAAAGACGGACAATTTTATCACGGCCGACCGGTGAGGTTCGGATTTCGGGACGGGCTCCGTCGGCTCCGGTGGCTTTGCAGCGGCGGGACGGTCGACGCCGGTAAGGCGGTCAAGAGCGGTTCCGTAGGCAAGCTCCTCGGTTATCTTAGCTCTTTTCATGCAGCACCTCTTCTGTAACTAATCTATAGGCTTCAGCCCCATCGGATTTGGGGGCGTATGTCAGTATGGTCATCCCGGCTGCCGGGGCTTCCTTGAAACGGACGCTGACGGGGATGGTGGTATCGAACACTTTTATTCTATCGCCAAAAGCCCTCTTGGTTACTTCGATGACTTCCCGACTGTGCAGTGTGCGGGTATTGGTCATGGTGAACAGTATCCCCAGAATTTCCAGGGACGGGTTGATTCTTTCCTGAACGCGGATGATGGTGGGCAATAGCAGGGCCAGCCCCTTCATCGCCAGGAAATCGGATTGCAGGGGTATGAGGACGCTATCGGCGGCGGAAAGGGCGTTGACGTTCAGGAGCCCCAGACTGGGCAGGCAGTCCACCAGGATATAGTCATACTCCTTGCGTACCGGCTGGAGCATTTCCTTCAACACTAATTCGCGGGTTAAAACGTTCACCAGGTCGAGCTGCGCCTGTGACAACTCGATGTTCGCCGGAACGAGGTCGATGTTGGGGTTACCTGTCTTTAAAGTAACGTCACGAATAGATATACGGCCGTTATTTTTAATGATACTCGTCAGGACATCGTAGCACGTCAGGCTCAGGTTGTCCGGATTGACACCCAGGCTGACGGTCAGGCTGGCTTGCGAGTCCCAGTCCACCAGGAGCACACGCTTGTTGTGCTCGCTTAGACCCTGGGCCAGGGCAGCGGCCGTGGTCGTTTTGCCGACGCCGCCTTTCTGGTTGGTAATGCAGATAACAGTCATAGCTTGAATGCTCCGGTTAATTATAGCGCAATTGCGTAACTGCGTCAATGCTCGATTGCGCAGATTTTATTTCCTTTTTTGTTGTTACACTATCTTTCCCTTACCCCAGGCGGGAAAAGTAAATAATATAGTGGGCCGGGGATGAGGGTCAAAAGGGGTAAAACTTAATAATATTAATATTTGTGGCAATATTTATAAAAATAATTGAAAAATGTATTGACAAAGTTAATGTATAACATTATAATATATTAAGAAAATTAAGTTGAAGGTTAATTTTATTAATTTGTTTCGGAGAAATAACTCAGGGAAGGTGAATCGGAATGGCTAAAGAGTGGCATGAATTAACGAAAATGACGCAGGGTAAGCCGGTAACGGTAGAGCGTGTGCGGCTGGTTGACAGCGATATAGCTATCGAAGGTAACTTTACGCTGCCGCCTTTGGCGAATCTCTCCGGCGAGGACCAGGTCTTCGTGATGGCTTTCGTTCGCTGTCACGGCTCTATCAAGGACATGGAAGAGATGTTCGGCATCAGCTATCCCACCGTGAAAAACCGTATTAACCGCGTCGCCAAACAGCTTGAGTTCGTCGAGATAGTCGCTATTTCTGCCCAGGAGGAAGCAATCAGCTAGCTTGAGCATGGCGATATAACCGCCGAGGAAGCGATAAGGAGGCTATCGAAATGAACAGGCCACCCATGTTGATGCACGTGAGAGTTCGAAATGAGAGTACGAACTTCGGGTTGTGGCTGCCACTATTCCTGCTAATACCCCTGGCGCTGGTGGTCCTCATCATACTATCGCCGTTAATACTCATCGCCGTAATCGTCCTCTGGCCGAGCGGCTGGGGAAAGCTGGCAATACTGGCGTTGTGGGCCGCTATCGTTTCGTTCTGTTCGCTGCGCGGCCTGAAAGTCGATGTTCAGGGCCGTAATGAAAGGGTGTATATTTCCGTCGTATAGACGGTGTAAAGGAGGATACTGCAATGACTGAGAATAAGAAAAAAATACTGGAGATGTTAGCCGAGAACAAGATAAGCATTGATGACGCTTATCGCCTGCTCAACGTGATTGACGCCGACGAAGGCGGGCAGGCAAGTACCCCGAAACCCGAATCGGAGGTTAAAGCCAAGCCCAAGTACCTGCGGGTTAATGTCATGCCTGACCCGGATGCTGAAGGTGGTTCCGGCGACCGCGTAAATGTCCGCGTGCCAATGTCGCTGATACGCGCCGGTATCAAGCTGACCTCCCTGATACCCCCCGAGGCCATGGATAAGGTGAACGGGGCCTTGAGAGATAAGGGTATTAACTTCGATGTGCGCAGCGTTAAAACAGAGGATATCGAGGAGCTCATCGAGGCTCTGGGTGAACTGGAGGTGGATGTGATGAGTGGCCGGGGTGAGAAGGTCAAGGTATTTGTCGAATAATCCCCAATGATATATCGTCTGGTGGCGCAACCGCGTTAATACCCGGCAGCGTAGTTGCGCCGCCCTGACGAGCCGTTATCTATCATTTACTTTAGAAGTCCCCGCCCCGCTAAATCGGCGGCGACATCGCTGAGCTGGAGGTCTTCCAGTTTGGCTCTGGTCGGCAGGCCGGTTTCAATGTCCCAGCCGCGATACCCGTAATACTCGCTCTTCATATTCTCGAATTCTTCTCTATCGATTACCGCCCCTATTTTGGATATTATCTCGCCGTCCTTGCCCGGCGCCAGGCATTCGGCGTCGAAGAAGAGCTCGCCCTGTTGCAGGGGGTTGGTGTAGAAATGTTCCAGCAGCCGGTCGCCTTCGCGTCCCGGCCATCCCTGGCGGAGCAGTACGGCTCTTTGCAGGTTAAAGTTTCTTTCACCCATCCTGTAGAGTTCCGCCTCGTCAATCTCTTTTCCCGTAATCGCCGAGTATATTTCAGCTTCCGTAACGGGCGGGGGGCCGTCTCCTATGTAGCGGAAGGGCAGGGACATCGTCCACCGGAGGTCGCAGACGACAAGGCTTTCCTTGGCGAAAACGCGGTCCTGGAGTTTCCTGGCCGCCAGCGCCTTCCCTTCGTACGTGGAGAAATCCGCCGCGATGGCGTTCCCCCAAATTATCTCAGCCACCTTGCGGAAGTTTTCGATGGTGAACATCTCGCCCGTCTTGTTTTCCCCCATGCCGACCCACATCATCAGCATATTACAGACTTCATGGAGCTGCTGTATCGAACGTCTCGGCTCGGTGGCGTAGATAAGACCCGTCGTTATAAACAATCTCGGGTCGTAGTCCCTCTTCTCGCCCCCTCGGGTAGCGATAAACGTGCTCAGCATTTCCCTGGCTTTCGGCCCGAGCGACTCCGCGGCGGGTATCAGGCCCTTTGAAAAAATATCGCCGAAGCCCTCTTTAAAAGTAATTTTCCTGGTGAGTTCTTCGATATACTCGGGGCTGCCGACCTTTGACAGCGGGATACCCGTATCCTTTTCGCTGATAAGTCCTTCCCGATAGCAGGCGTCAAGCCATTCAATCATGCCTTGCATTACGGCGGTATCGAGTCCGTAGCCGTCGCAGAGCCTCGTGGCCTGGAGGCGCGCCCCGTCCGGCTGGCCGAGATATCTAATAACCATATCACCGTAAACGTCAGACGCCTGGCACAGTGATTTATAAAGCCGGCCGTCTTCACCGTCATATATCTGGCGGGAGCAGCCGATTCCACAACCGTAACACGCATGGTCGCGGGTGAGTCCCGGGACCGCCCACAGCGAAGGCATGGGCACACTGGGCTTCGTGGCCGCAATACGGTCTACCAGCTGCCGTACCCTGTCGGGGTCGGCGGCCACCGGTCTCTTATCGCCGGAGGCGACGACGATGGCTTTAAGATTTTTCGAACCCATTACCGCGCCGAGACCGCCGGAGCCGGAGGCGCCCCCTTCCGCCAGCATGATGGCAAAGGGTATCAGGTTCTCTGCGGCGGGACCGATGGTCAGGACGCTTACGTTTTTACCCAGTTCCGCTTTCAGGCTATCGCTCGTATCGAAGGTGGTCTGCCCCCAGAGGTGTGAAGCGTCCCGTATTTCGACTTTTCCGTCATGAATGTAAATATAGACGGGTTTATCCGCCTTACCCTGCACCGCCAGGGCATCATAGCCGGCGTATTTGAGCCAGGCCCCCCACCTCTCCCCCAGATTGCAGTAGGAGAACGTTTCGGGGTCGCCCAGGGGCGATTTTCCGAAAATTTTCCAGCGGAAACCGGCAAACCCGGGAAACCCGGTAAAGGGACCGTTGGCGCAGATAAAGCAGTTCTCCGGGTCGAGGGCTTTTACCTGCGGCGGGACCATCTCCCAGTAGAGTCTGGCCCCGATGCCGTGTCCCCCGATGAATCTATCCGTATAGTTTTTACTGGGCTGTTTTTCTACTTTTTGGTTTGATAAATCTACCTTTAAAATCTCTCCGGCGTATCCGAATTCAGTCATTTATCAAGTTCCCCCTGTCAGCTCGTTTATAAACCCAGTTCCTTGAGCTTGGCGGCGGTCGGCGCGCCGTCTTTGTCCCAGCCGCGTTCCAAATAATATTCATCAAGCATTTCATCGAGGTCTTTCTGGCTGATGAGCTGCCCCTTGGAAGCCCCCGCCTTGATGGGCTCGGTCATGAGTCGCTTGGGGAAGGTGTCGTCCTTGCGGGTGAAACCCGCCCCGATATTGAACAGTCGGGCGACATTATTCAGTCTTTCCCCTATTTGCTGGATTTCCTCGGCGGCGAAACTCGTGCCGCTGGCGGCATTAACGAGGTCGGCGGTGTTCTGGCAGGCGATATCGGGTAAGGCCATGTCGAGGAGGAAGGCGCACATCGTGGCGCAGTCGCAGGTGACGGAGCGGACGTCCTGGTTCCACTTGGTCAGCCGCCCCTTGCCTTTGGTGGCCATTCTATCCACCTTTTCGGGGATGGGTACATCGAAAATTTCCTGGTAGGCATAGCCCCGGTTATGGTCGGCGCCGGTATAGGAAGTGGCGTAGTTCAGACCGTGTGCCTTGGCGCCCCTTACATCGTAGGCGGGCATCTCCAGACCTTTTACCTGCATGGCGTAGTCGCCGGTGCCCTTGCCTATTTTCTCGGCGGCCTTTTTCGTGCCCTGCCCCAGCAGCGCGCCGAGTCCTTCCTGGTAGGCTATCTTCCGCAGCATCTCCATCATGGCGGCATGGTTGCCGAATTTAAGGTCGATGTCGTCGGTATCCTTTTTAGTAAGAATGCCCTTTTCGTAGAGTTCCATGGCCCAGCCGATGGCGACACCCGCCGAGATAGTGTCGATGCCGTACTCGTCGCAGATTCGGTCGGCGGCGATGACGGCGGGCAGGTAGTCCACCCCTACCGTGCTGCCCAGCGAATAGGTCGTTTCGAACTCGGGCCCCTCGCTGAGATAGCCGGCATAAGGCCCCGACGTGACCAGCTTTACCTGGCTGCACCCCACCGGGCAGTCCTGGCAGTGGGAGCGGGTAATAATCATTTCGTCCTGGGCATCGCGGCCGAGCCCGGGTACCATGTCAATTTCACCCGTGGCCGACCAGTTTTTAATGGAATAAATCCCCATTTCCGTCATGGCATCGACAATCATGGGCGTGCCCGCTTTAGCGAACTCAGGGTAAAGAATCGGGCTGTCTTTCATCGCCTTGTTCATGGCCTGACGGGCTTTCTTGAACTTATCGGCATCGGCGATGTCCGGCCTTTTATGACCGCGTAAGGCGATAGCCTTGAGGTTCTTGGAGCCCATCACCGCCCCCAGACCCTTTCTGCCTGCTGCCCGGCGCTCGTTGATGATGCAGGCCATGGGGACGACCTTCTCACCGGCGGGGCCGATGCAGGCAACCCGGTAGTTATGGTCGCCGAGCTCCTCCTTGATGAAGAGCTGGGTATCCGTGGTCATCATGCCGCTCAGTTTTTCGGCGCTCCTGAATTTAACCTCGCCGTCCTTGATGGCGATATAGGTGGGCTTCTCCGCTTTACCCTCGATAATAATCATGTCATAGCCGGTCCTTTTCATCTCGGCGGGGAATTGCCCTCCGGAGAGGGCCATGCCGACGGCGCCCGTCAGCGGCGACTTGGCCACCACGGCCATCCGGCTGGAGCAGCTGGCTCCCGTGGCCGTCAGGGGGCCGACCGCAAAGATGAGTTTGTTGGCTTTATCAAGGGGTGGGGTATCCGGCTTCACTTCGTCGTAGAGGCATTTTATAGCAAAACCGGCACCTCCCAGGTAATTATTAGCCAGTTCCTCCGGGAGGGCTTCTTCCTTGGCCGACTGTTTACTTAAATCTATCCTCAGTATCTTGCCCGCGTAACCACCTTTATACATAAAATTGCCTCCTTTCCAGCCTTAAGTCCGTGAAAAATAACTCGAGCCAGTCTTCATCTATTTACCGATGGCGCAAAGAGCCTTGATGAATGCATACCTTTCATCAACCATCTGTTGCAGCTTATCTATATCGGCCTCTTTTAAGTGAGCAAATTTGCGAATCGGCTTGGTAAACTCCTGGATAGGTCTGGGATTAGCCGTTTCCTGGGTGAGGCGGAACTTGCCATTCTCAGCTTCCCACAGCGGGAAGTAGTTGGTTCTGACAGCCGTCCGGCATACTTGAATCGATGAATTACTTTCTATTCGCCAGCCCATATTACAGGGGGCAAATACATGTATATAAACGAACCCTTCGTTTTTCTTTTCCTTTGCTTTGAGTAGTTTCTTGGCGAAGTCCTCAAGGTGACTCAGGGTGGCGGTAGCCACATAGGCGGCTCCGTGTAAGGACATAATGAGTGGCATGTTCTTGGCCGGTGTCGGCTTGCCTTTACCGATAATACCAGCCGGTGTCGTGCTGGTAGAAGCACCCAGAGGCGTGGTGCTGCTTCTCTGGTAGCCGGTGTTCATGTACCCTTCGTTGTCGTAGCATATGTAAATTATATGCTCGTTCCTTTCCGCGGCACCGCTGAGAGGCTGGAAGCCGACATCGGCAGCACAGCCATCGCCGGTGAAGCATACTACGGTGACATCTTTACCTATCCTGCGGAAATACCTGGAAATACCGGTGGCGCTGGAAGCGACTCCAGTCATCAGGCAGCTGTAGTAAGACAGGCGATGCCAGGCCCCCAGGTTCTGTCCGAAAAAAACGGGTGCCGAACAACCGGGGCAACCGACCAGCACAATATCATTTCCCAGAACCTTCGGCACAAACCTGGCGGCAAGTTCCAGTGTGCAGCCAGCACACCAGGCAACTCCTCCCACATACGGGTCCTCTTTTTCACTGAAATAGTCAAAAATCCTTGATTTTTTCTTCTCTTGCTGTGCCATTTTCTCCCTCACTCTTCCAAAGGTATCCAGGTCACTTCCTGGTAAGGTTTACCGCAGGCGGCGGCATAGGTCTCGTCGATTACCCTCTCTATATGTGGTACGGTTATATCCAGATTGGCCATCCCGTCGATATAGCTCAACATGGGCGTTACACCAAATTCTGGCGAGAGCGCCCTTAGTTCCATATAAGTTGGTCCGCAGTTCCAGCCGAAACAAACACTTCGGTCGATGACTCCGATTGCCTTTTTCCCTCTCAGGGCTTCACTCAAACGTTTGCGGGGAAAGGGGCGGAACAGCCTTAGCTTGATCAGACCTACTTTTATTCCTTCATTTCTTTTGGCATCAACCACGGTCCGTGCCGTCCCGGCAGCACCACCGGAGGCTATCACTATTATCTCGGCGTCCCCGGTACGGTATTCCTCTATCTGGCCTCCATAGCTGCGCCCGAAAAGTTCCCCGAACCCTTTGTCTATCTTATCCAGCTTGGTGGTTGCTCGCTCCATGGCCGTACAGTGCTTATAGCGCAGCTCAACAAACCCAACCTCAATGCCGTGCGTACCTGCTCCCAGAGGCTCCCCCGGGACTAGCTTGGGGCGCTGCGGCTGCCGCTTTAAAGGCTCCAGGAACCTGTCGACGTCTTCCCGGGCAGCGATTTCTACCGCCTGTGCCAGATATGAAAGGTAAAATCCATCGTAGTTTACCATCACCGGAAGCTGGATATCGTAATCTTCCGCCAGCCGAAAGGCCATTATTATGGTGTCAAAAATTTCCTGGCAATCTTCAACGATAATCTGAATCCACCCGGTGTCTCTCGCGCTGATTATGTCTTGCTGGCCGCCGGAGACAGCCAGGATGCCGGGCGTTTCGCGGTTGGCGATAGCCATCACCACCGGGGCTCTGAAGCCGGAGGCCTGCTGTACGGCATCATACATGAAGGCTAAACCCCAGGAAGAAGTAGCGGTGAAAACCCGGCCACCAGTGATGCTGGCGGCAGCGACAACGTTCATAGCCGAATTTTCTCCCTCAACTTCTACCATCTCGGCATCAAGAATTCCATCGGCATGGAATGCGGAGAGCTGCTCCGCCACCTCACTCATGGGAGTTATCGGGTATGAAGTCACGACATCTGGTCGGCAAAGCATTGCCGCGTAGGCGGCGGTAGCATTGCCGGTTATCACCTTAACTTGACCTTTTTGAGCTTTCATCAGCAATTCTCCTTCCAGAAAACATAATAATTACACTACGCAGGTATGATTGTCTCGCTTGTTCAATTATTCCGGTAAAGCATATTTTCTAACACTCATCAAAGCAGCACGCTGCCGCCGTTGACGACGATATAATGGCCGGTGATGAAATCCGAGTCCGCCGACGCCAGGAACACAGCCGTGCCGGGCAGGTCGGAGGGCTCTTCGCGGCGCTTGATGCACTGCATATCAACAGTAGCGTCGAAGGACGCCTTGTTGCCGTCCTGGCCCAGGCTGGCCTCGGTAGCCGTGAACCCCGGGCCGATGCAGTTGACGTTAATGCCGGAGGGTCCCAGGGCGCGGGCGAGTGCCTGCGTTAGCGCGTAAACGGCCGCCTTACTGCAGGCGTAGGCGAGGAGATTGACGGCCCCGGGCACCTTGAAGACGTCCGAGGCGATATTGATAATCTTGCCGCTGCCTTGCTTCTCCATGAGGGGGCCGATGGCTTTGCAGCACAGGTAAGTCCCCCGGACATTTACCTCGAACATGCGGTCCCAGTCCGCTACCGTCCAGGAATCCCACTCCCGCCGCCCGACTCCATAGTACATGGCGGCGTTATTGAGCAGGATATCCACCCTGCCGTAAAGCCGCATGACCTCCTCGGCCATTTTCTGCGTGTCTTTTTCCTCGGAGATATCGGTAAGCATGGCGGCGGCTTCCCCGCCTTTAGCTTTTATTTCCTTCACCGTGCCTTCGGCGCGTTCCAGGCTGATATCGGGGAGCAGCAGTTTAGCGCCTTCCTCGGCGAACCTCAGGGCAAATGCTTTACCGAGGCCGCGGCCGGCCCCGGTGATAATGGCTACCCTGTCTTTCAATACCGGTGACATATCTGCCTCCTTGATGGATATAACTTGATGGATATAGAAAGTTATAGTCTATTTCAGGGATTTTATCAAATCCCCGGCGGTGGTCACCCATCCGAAGACCGAACTAACATTCCAGACGGTGGCATCCTGGACATAATCGGGGCCGGTGTTGCCGCAGGCGTCACTGACCAGCAAGGGGAAGTAATCATGGAAAAAGGCATCGCGGAGAGTCGATTCGACGCAGACGTTGGTAAAGAGCCCGGTAAACACGAGATACTTGATGTTATCCTTCTTTAAAATATCATCGAGTTCCGTGTTGAC
>JAUWGD010000020.1 GCA_030606585.1 Dehalococcoidales bacterium
GGCGGCGACGGAGCAAAAAGCCAGTGGCTGGAGTATTAAGCAGGTGATGAAAGAGCCGACGGCCTGGCTGATAGGGGGCTTTTCCGCCGCTAATACCTTTACCATGGGAACGATGGCGACACATCAGATAGCTTACCTTCAAGACATCAAATTCAGCGCGATGACCGCCGCCACGACCATGAGCTTTATGTCCGTGTTCAGCATTGCGGGCAGCCTGCTTTTCGGGGCTCTGGCTATGAGGTTAAAACTAAGATATCTGGCCAGTGCCTTTTTTGTCATTCAGCTCATAGGCCTGGTGATTTTATTGACGTCCAGAGAACTGGGGATGATTTACGTTTACGCGGCCTTTCAGGGGATGAGCAACGGCGCGCTGACTGCCGCCATGCCGACATTCGTGGGGGTTTATTATCCGCGCAACCGCTATGCCCAGGTCATGGGCGTGGTCCTTCCGTTCCAGGTCTGCTCGAACGCTATCGCTACTACCGTGGCCGGGGCTATCTTTGACGCTACGTCCACCTATACCCCCGCCTTTATCACCGCCGCGATATTCTGCCTGGTGGGACTCATCTTCGTCTTTATGGCGCGCCGGCCGAAGCAGCTTTAATTAATCTGTAGTTCGCTCTTTTTACCCAATCAAGTGCGTTTTAAGTCATATTAATGTAAAATCTATTTACCGGTGATGGTGTTATGAGAAACGCGACCCAATGGCTTTTTGTAATCTGTCTGCCCGTTATGCTGCTGACGGCCGGTATCGGCGTGGTGGCGAACAGCCTGAGCTTCTGGCTGTGCGATTACGGCTCCGAAAAGTACGATGTCAGCCAGAGACTGTCAAGCTACGGTTTGGAGCTGGATAATGCGGAGATAGAGCGTATCTATGATGGACTGGTCGACTACTTTAACTCAGGCGAGGAGTATATCAGTCTTACGGTAGTCAGTGACGGGCGGCAGGTTAGCCTGTTTACTCAGGAGGAGAGTATCCACTTTAAGGACGTCAAGGGGTTGATATGGCTGGACTACTGGCTATTCCTGGGAACGCTTGCTTATATCCTGGCTTATGCCGGTTTAAGACTCTTCTGGCTTAAAGACCGGCGGAGACTGGCCCGGGGACTGGTATGGGGTGGTGGTCTCACATTAGTCCTGATACTGGCGGTAGTACTGCTGGATGCTCTCCTGGGGTTCGGTGAGTTATGGTATCGATTTCACCTCGTGTTTTTCAGCAATGAATTCTGGTCGGCGCAGGGCTACATGCTCCGGCTGTTTCCTCAGGATTTCTTCGCCGACGCCGCTGTCTTCTGCGGGCTGTTCACCGCGGTGGGGGCTTTGATAATCGGTGGTTTAGGGTGGTGGCTTAAGAGAAAGTCTTTATAGTCCCCCTGAACTTGTACCCCCGGTCGTCTGAATCTAGCAGGTCTTTACCACGCTAAATCCGGCCGTTTAATCACCGTATGTTTCTTCTGAAGATTTACTTTTAACTACGATTGATACCACGAGTAAGGCTATCCCGACAATTAAAACCCCGATACTGAACCACATCATTATCGAAAGGACGTCATTGTAAAGCCCTGTTACCATTGTCTCTAATGAAGCAGGTATATCCGGTATATATTCGAGCGGATTGATAAGCCTGGCTATGATAACGCCGGCAAGGTCCAGGACTCCGAAGACAATCAGGTCTATTCCCATCGCGCGGGCGGCTACCCTGACGTTCCAGTTTATCAGGAAAATACCGGCGGCCAGCAGCACCATGAAGACGATTAACCAGGAGTAGCCGGCCTGAAAATAACCGATGTACTCCCTGGCCATCAGCATCTGGTCCATAACGTCAGCCGGTATGGTATCCTCGTCCCACACTATCTCGGAAGGTACTATCTCGAGGAACTCATCGAAATAATCGTCATAATACGGCTTTATCAGGGCTTCCAGGAGGCCGGTGACCTCGGGCATCATGCCTTCCAGTGTTATTTGCTCGTTGATATCCTGTAAATACATATCGAGGAAATCCAGCAACTGCTCCTCGGGTAGATCGGTAATTCCCGCCGGCATGTATTCCTCAGGAATCAGCTGGACGTACTCGTCGAAGTTCTCCTCGATATATGGACTTAACTCGTGCTGGATAATATCGGGAAGCCACGTGGATAGCTGCTCGTTCAGGGCTTCCCAGATGCTTTCTTTCAGGTCTTCCTTCACACTGTCCAGACGGATGGTTATTTCAAGGGTATCGGTCTCGCCCAGGAAGAAATCGTAGGCGGTGTAGATGGCGTAATGCAGCTGCTCTTTGAGCCAGGGTTCCTGGTCGTCAATAACGTCGAATACGGCGTCCTGGAGGAAGAGCGCCTCATCGGGAAGGTCTTCGGCAACCATTTCTTCGGTAAATTCATGGGCGAGGTCGGACACATCAATCCTGTCGACCTGGTCCACAATGAAGTCGGGATTGAGCAGGGTACTCTGGAGCAGGAATGCTATACCGAAGACAGTGAGCGACAGGAAGAGGAGGAAACTCAGAATAAAAGTTCCCAGGCCTTTAAGAAAATTCATTCGCGCTGGCCTCCAGATATCTTACTACAGTCCGTAACGGCGGCGATAAATTTACGTAATATTTTACCATATCCGTACGTTAATTACACCTGCTCATGTGGGAGGTTGACTGTAAATGGGGTATCTAGTAGAATTACATTAGCCGTGGGCGGTTAGCTCAGTTGGTTAGAGCGCCGCGTTGACATCGCGGAGGTCAGTGGTTCAAGTCCTCTACCGCCCACCATACTGTACGGTAGGTAGAACTCCTTCTTTTTCAATAGTTACCTTCTCCGGTAGAAAGGCGAGACTGTCAGTCTCACTTTTACATGGCCTGAGCTCAGTAAGTTGTAAAGCTGGGCAAAAATGTGGCTATTTGAGGGAAAGCCAGCAATATTGCTACCGCTACTACCAGTGCTATCAAGAAGGGCATAATGCCCTTAAAGATAGTTTCCAGAGGGACATCCTCGGCAATTCCCTTGATGACGTACACATTTACCCCTACCGGCGGTGTAATTACACCCATCTCGGTGACTATAACTATTATCACCCCGAACCATATCGGGTCAAAGCCCAGAGATATAACCAGCGGGAAGATGATGGGGATGGTAAGGGTAATCAGGGCAAGGGCATCCATAAAACAGCCTCCCACCAGGTACATGAGGATTATAAGTCCCATAATAGCCATGGTGGGGAGGGGCAGCCCGCCTACCCAATCAGATAAGATGAGGGGAATCTTGGCTATGGCTATGAAATGACCGAAGACGATAGCTCCGGCAACAATGACCATCACCATGCACGTTATCCGCAGAGTGTCCGTAATGGCAAAAAGGAACCCCTGCCAGGTAAGCTGCCGTCGGGCAAGACCAATGACTAAAGCGCCGGCAGCACCCACGGCTCCAGCCTGGGTGGGGCTGAACAAGCCAAGAAATAGGCCGCCTATCACCAGAACGAATAAGACCAGCATCTCCATCATTCCGGTAAGCCCGGCTATCTTCTCCTTCCAGCTTGTTGGTGCCCCCGCTGGGGCGAGGCTCGGGTTGCGCAGGCAGAGAAGGAACACTACAGCTACAAAAAGGGTAGCCAGGAGTAAGCCGGGTAAGACACCGGCGATAAAAAGTTTGCCTATGGATTCCCCGGTTAATATTCCGTAAACGATAAAAATGGTGCTGGGGGGAATAAGTATGCCCAGACTTCCCGCGGCAGCAACAGAGCCGGTGGCCAGTGAGTCATCATAGTTATACCTTTTCATCTCAGGCAGGGCCACCCTGCCCATAGCCGCGGCAGTGGCATTGGTTGACCCGCACATGGCAGCAAAGCCGGCACAGGCGGCAATAGTGGCTATAGCTAAACCGCCCCGCCTTTGTCCAAATATTACATAGCCGGCATCATAGAGCCTCCGGCTCATTCCTGAAGCGAAGGCAATGGCGCCCATGAATATGAACATGGGAATGACGGTGAGAGAATAAGAGGAAAAGGTGGCGAAGACATCCCTGGCCAGAATACTGAGCCCTGCCGGCATGGAAACTAAGTAACAGAAGCCAGCGAGCCCGACAAAGGCCATAGTGAATCCAACCGGCATACCGAGGAGAAAAATCGCAAGTAGAACGACAATACCTATGATGCCAACGGTAACCTCACTCACTTCTTCACCGCTTTCACCACCGATTTGAGAAGTTCAACCAGCAGCACCAGGCAAACCGGGATACAGCAAAAAGCTAGGGCGTGAACAAAGGGATAGAAAGGTATCCCCTGCGTCATGGAGACTTCCCCGGTGACCTGGAGGACACGCCCGAATTCATAGCTGCGCCATGCCAGCAGAGCAAACAACACCAGTCCCAGGAGGAGGACAAATGAAGCGATAATTGCCTGCACACGCACGGGAAGGCGCATTACGATAAATTCTACCCGAATGTGTCCGCGTAAAATCTGAGTATAAGCAATGGCAAATGCAGTTACCACCACCCCTAAGAATGCTACTATCTCAATGGCGCCGGGGATGGGATTTTTGAACAGCTTGATTCCGATGATGTCGGCTATAATAAGGCCGAGCATGCCGACCAAACCGACACCCGCGACCCAGTTCATCCATTTGCTGAAAGAATTCGTGAATCTTTCCAGTCGTTCCATTGTGTCACGCATAAGATAAATCTATTTATCGGGGGTACCCGAAGACAGACACTGTCCGTAACGAGCACCCCCTGGTAAACTCAGTTGATAACTATTGAACCATTATTTTGCTGGCGCAAACGGCTCAACCTCAGCCTCTACCCACGCTACACACTCATCTGCCGTCGGTGCCTTGTCAGCCCAGTAATCGACCCGTTTCAGAAGGTATTCCTCGAAGTCGTCTACGGCTAATCCTGCGGCACCCTTCTCCGACATGTACGTATCTTTAACTACCTTGGCGGCAGCCACCCACCGTGCCATCTCATCCGGCGAGAGCTCGATTAACTCTCTACCCTCAAAGGTGAGGAAGTAGTCTATTGCCACCTTATCGTAATAGCTCCAGACCTTACCGTGTTTTTCTGCAAATTCCTCACTGACCTCGGTGAAAATCTTTTTATATTCGTCAGGCAGGCTTTCCCATTTAGCGCTATTCATAACTACGAACATGTTTGCCGTATAGCCCACGTCAAAGCAGTTGGTAACATACTTCACTACCTCGGCCTGTTTCCAGCCCAGGAGCACCTCGGGTGGGGTTACGCTGCCGTCTATCACGCCCTTGGACAAAAGTTCGTAGGCTTCTCCCTGGGACGCGGCATACCCGGTGGCACCAAGAGCTTCTGCTATCTTGGCACCTACGCCGGTTGACCTCAACACTAATCCTTTCATGTCCTCTAAGTTGCGCACCGGCTTCTCGGTGGTAAAAATAGTACCCGGCCCGTGTGCATGGAAATAAAGAGGATGCACATCATTAAATCCTGCGGGCTCGAACTCGTTATAGTAGTCATTGGCTACCTTGGTGGCTACCCAGCCGCTAGGGTAACCGTGGGGCAGGTCCACCAGCTCGGTGGCGGGGAAGCGGCCCATCGTATAAGCCAGGACGGACATACCTATATCAGAGATACCTTCAACGACACCGTCATAAACCTTGGGTGCCGGCGTCAGCGAACCTCCGGGATAGTATGTAATCCTTACCCAGCCATTGGTACGTTCCTCTATCTCCTGGCAAAACTGTTCAGCCAGTACGGAGTGGAGATGCCAGGGTGGGAAGAAGTTGCTGTAAGTCAGTTCTATAACTTCGGTAGTCGGCTGTCCTCCACAGCCACCTGATAAGGGAAATGCTAATAAGGTGATAGCGAAGAACACTAGCAAGAGCTTTTTCACTGTATTACCTCCTTCTGTTTTTATAATTCGCAGATTTATCTCTCTAAATTATTTTCTGAAATGTAATCACCTCCTGAATCATGCTATTACAGGATACTGCAAATATGTATAACGGGGAAAATTGGACGCACAAATCTAAAATCAAAATTCATCGCATTCCAGAACGCATACGTAGTGGCGCCTCAATTACAGCATTTTTTATTACTATTTGTCAAGAGAACTCTGATAATATTTTCGCAGTCTCGTTGAGCTAATCTTTAAATCTTCGCAATCTTGCTGATTTAATCATTATATCTTCGCAAACTCGCTGATTTAATCTTCAAAGCGTGTCATCGGGAGCCAATTGCGTAGAGTCAAGAGAATACAATTACTGTCTTTGGGGCAAGCTTGCCGGCGATGCTCGCCACATTGGCGCTAGAAGGAAAAGGGATATCACGGCGCCACCCGCGGCCAGGATAAACGACCAGCTAAGTGTGCCCGTGGTATCGGCTATCCAGCCGGCGATAATGGGAGAGAGTATTGAGCCAATGCCTAAATACACGGTCCACAAGCCGACAATACTCCCGGAAGACTCCTTGGAGAAATAGTCTGAGGCGGATGCAGCGTACATAGACCAGACGGTTCCGTAGCCTAAGGCAAAAACAGCCGTAAATACGATCAATCTTATACCCTGCGCATACGCCATTCCCAGACTGCCCCCGGCTATCAGCAGGGCACACAGCATCATGACCCTGATCCTGCCTACTTTATCAGAGAGAGGACCCAGAGTAATCTTCCCGACTATAGCGCCTATGCCTATCACGGTTATTAGCCTGGTTGCCGCTTCATAGGTGAATGCCAGCTCCTGTACCGCGTAGGTGCTCAAGAATGTAAAAGGTATAATTATTGAAAAACCCGTTAGCAGATAAGCCAGGCCTATGAGCCAAAATCTGGTGTCCCGCAGAAGCCTCATGTATATTACGCTGACAGGCTCACCGGTATGTTGCCCGGACCTTTTCTGACGAAGTTTAGACTGCTCCCCCGGGTGATTTCTGACTGCTAAGAAGTTTATGGCAGCCACCGCGAATCCCAATGCGCCCAAACTCATCCACCCCGCCCTCCAGTTATGAGCTGTGACTATCATCGGCACGGCTGTGCTGGTGCCAACAATACCGAGGGAACTACCAACATCAATAAAAGCCAGAGTCTTGCCTCTGTGCTTGTCACTGGTCCATCTCTGTGCCAGTGCCATGGTAGGAGCCCAGCAAACGGCAGAGCCGATACCAGCCAGTATAAAGAACAGACTGGCCTGAGTAATTGATGAGGAATAAGCCATCAGGAATGTTCCGGCCCCAAGTACAGTGACAAACAGGGTAAGGAGCAGGCGCACGTTATACCTGTCCCCGAGGAGACCGAGCACAGGAGATAAGACCGTGTAAGCAATGAAGAACGAGGCATAGATTACTCCCGCCTCGGTCTTTGAGATGGCTAAGGCGGGAAGCATCTCAGGTAGCAGTATACCGTAGCCATACCTGACAGCGTACGATGTGAATATTGTGCAGAAACAGGCCACCAGGACAGCTAGACGTCTATTCATGTATACAAAAACCCCGTGGGCTGCTTACCAAACTTACTCTATCCAAGCACGAGTACCCTTGTAAGTTATTCTATCTATACCTTCACGTCCTGTCAATCACCTTTGGGCTTGTCCCAAACCACCCGTTTTCAGGTTGCACAATCCGTCAGATTGTTGTATTAGGAAGGGGAGCACTGCTCCCCCTCTCTTTTCTTTAGACTCTAGTTAATGGCTACCACTGCACAAACATCGGGATGTCTGTGTTTTCATCGTAACATCAGCCGATAGCAGTGGTTACTATTGAACAATTTAAGCAAATGTGACCCATGAATCAGGTTTATTTAGTATTGACATCGCAGCAAGAAATAGTTTATTGTTCATACCACAATAATCATAAAGGAGGTAGACCAGATGCAAGCATATTGCATGAAATGTCGTGCCAAGAAGGAAATGAAGGATGCCAAGGCCATAACCATGAAGAATGGCAAGCCGGCGACTCAGGGTGTATGCCCTACCTGTGGAACCAAGATGTTCAGGATAGGAAAAGCTTAGAGACGATAGCAGGGGTGTATCGGATTATTAAGGAGGGTGGATCTCTATTCGCAGATATCCACCCTTTTCATTATTAATTACACAATTCTTTTTGTGACACAATATTGAGTTAGTCTTCGATCGGGTTGTAATTCTATATCTTAGTGGTTACAATTTTGCTCAGTGATCGAGGTCGGGACTATATAGCCAGACTAAAAACCAGTTCAAAGGTTCCACCTATCGTACAGTACCGCCCACCATTGCTGGCCTATACTGGCAGACGCATCAACTTTCTGGCGTTGTCCTCGTAGATTTTCTTTTTATCTTCTTCGGTGATATCCATCTGCTCGATGGCGTTGATGGTCTGCCGGTAATTCCTGTCGCCATGCTCAATATCGCCGAGAGGGAAATCAATTCCGAAAACAATATGGTCGGCGCCGAAGAACTCATGACCGCACATCAACGCCGAGGGATTGCCGTAGATGGCGGTATCGGCGTAAAACATCCGGAAATAGTCGACTATTTCCTTTTTAAGCCATAGCCCCTCCCCGATTTCACCATGAAGGGAGAACATCTGGGTAAATTGCCTTATCCTCTCCGCGTAGAACGGTACCATGCCGCCCAGGTGGTGCGTGACCACCTTTAGATTGGGGTATTTCTCCATAATACCGCTGAACACCAGGCGCGCCATGGCGGACGTGGTGTCGTACGGCCAGCCGAAGAGGCTGAACATATTGTACTTCGACTCTTTTTCGGTCAGGTAGTCCGGGTGGTCGATTCTTCTCATCGGGTGAATGACTATCGGCAGGTCGTACGAGGACATCTTTTCATAGAGCGGCAGGAACTCCGGAGCGTCGAGGGGCTTCTCATCAACGGGGGTATGCAGGTAGACGCCTTTGAAATTCAAGTCCTTTATTGCCCGGTCGGCCTCTTTCAGGGCTGCGTCCATGTTGTTCATGGCGAGAGTAGCTAACGCACCGCAAAACCTGTCGCGGTACTTGGTGACCAGCTCGGCCATTTCGTCATTGGCGCGTACCGCCAGTTCGGCTGCCTTGGCCGGCCCGGCCACATGCTCAACGGGAATCCGGCCCAGCGTTAATACCTGCCTTATCGGCTCGTATTTATCCATAATGCGGAACCTGCTGTCGAGGTCGTATAGCGGCGGGCTGGCCAGAACCTGGCGGTCATGCATTTCCGGGGCTACTTTATATAGGGCTTCCCGGTATTTAGGAGGCACGATATGGGCATAGGCGTCTATCTTCAGCGAATACGGCATACTCATTTTTTCTCCTTTGTGTTTCTATTAAGAATCAAAGACATTCACAGCGGCATCATCGGTGGAGCCGGCTACCCCCTCGGAGCGGCTGGCGAACTGGATGGCGCCGGTAGGGCACATCTCCACGCACTTCGGACTACCCCCGCAGACATCGCACAGCAGCACCTCGTCTTCCGGCGTCAGCACTATCGCCGAAAACGGGCAGGCGGCGATGCACAGGGTGCAGTTGTTGCACTTCTCTTTATCTATGGTTACCCATCCCGTCCGCGCGTCTTTGGTGATGGCCTTGCGACGGCATGCCTCGATACAGGGAGGCTTTTTACAGTTCAGGCAGATATGCGGGAGCATCAGGCCGTCCATCACCAGACGCTCGATTGATATTCTTGATTTTGCCGGATTGGGCTGTTTTTCCTTGACCATGGAGCAGGCCAGCTGGCAGAGTCCGCAGCCCGTGCAGAACTCGGCGCGTATGAAAAAGGTCTTCTGTTCCATGAATTTATTCTCCTCGACTCTCATAGTAAATTAGATGGCTCTTTATCCAGCTTGAGCCTCGCTAGCGTTTGCGGCTTGGGCGCGCCTTCCCGGGTCCAGCCGCGGATTTCGTAGTATTCGTCAAGGGCGCGGTCGTACTCATCACGGTCGAGCTTCTCTCCCTTCAGGGGTTCCAGGGGCTGGGGCTGGAAATATATGGAAGGCGGTATGTCGTGTTCCCTCAGGGCGCCGGTCTCACGCTGTATAAATAATCGCTCAAGGTTCCAGATTCTCTCCCCGGTCTCCATCAGTTCCTCCGGGGTTACGTCCCAGCCTTTGACGGCGTTGATGGTCTCGCAGAAATTGCTGTAATTCAGGTTATGAGTGGAGCCGGGCCAAATGGTGGCGAATTTACAATAGCCTAGAGAATCGATAATCGTGGTGAAGTTCTGCGTCCAGGCGGCCATCCACGGCTTGCCCTCCCACGAATTGAGGGCGGAGGCGATAGGCTTGCCGTATATCTTTTCCAGCACTTCGGGAGGCATGCCGAAGAACTCCAGAGAGCACCGGCCTTTCAAATGGTCGCTGCCGCGGTTGGCGGTGGCTTCGCCCAGCGCCGTCGCCCGGGCCGCCCGGAAATTCTGTGGGCTTTCGTGCATCATGCCGCGCTGAACATACAGGTACTTTCCGGCGTCCTTGCCGAAGGCCTTGACTGCTTTCGATGCCTGCTGGCCTATCATTCCCCCCAGCCCTTCGTTTTTAGACATCTGGTGCAGGAGTGTCAGTATCGACTCTTTATTGCCCCATTCCAGGTTCAGACCCCCCGTGTCCTTTTCATTTATAATTCCCCTCTGCCACAGCTCCATCAGCCAGGCGATATAACCGCTGCTGGAACCCACGTCCAGTCCGTAGCGATTAATTACCGTATTGGCGGCCAGTATGAGTTCCCAGTCGGCATTGCCGACCGCCGGCCCGAACCCAGCCATCATGTAGAATTCGGGGCCTTCACCCCAGACACCCGCGTACGGGCCGGAGTTGATTCTATAGCGGTGGCTGCATCTCAGCGGGCAGGCGTAGCAGGCCAGCGTCTTGGTCTTGTACTGCTCTTCGAAAATTTCGTCGTCAAGATGCCCTTCGGCTTCCTCGAAGTAGTTAGCCTGGTTGTTCCTGACGGACATCGTCCCGCTCTGATTTGCCACGCAGAAAATGGTTAGCGTCCCGTAACGGGAAATGACGGGATAAATTTTAGTGCTGGTTATCTGGCGGTAGTGGTTGGAGTATAACTCCAGTAATTTATCGGGGTCGTGGGGTTTCAGCCCCTGCCTGCCCCTGACGACTATCGCCTTGAGCAGTTTCGACCCCATGATACAGCCCATGCCCGTCCTGCCGGCGGCCCTTTTCAGTCCGTGCATGATGTTGGCAAACTTCACCAGGTTTTCGCCGGCCTGACCTATCATGGCTATTTTTACCTGCGTATCGCCGAGGTCGTCCTGTATCAGTTCCTGGCATTCGTAGGTGTCATGCCCCCAGAGGAAAGAAGCATCCCGGAACTCGATTTCACCGTCGTGAATCCAGAGGTAAGTAGGGCGTGAGGCCTTGCCTTTAATGACGAGGTGTTGAAATCCGGCGAATTTAAGCTCGGCGGACCAGTGACCGCCGCAGTTGCTGGTGCCGAAACCGCCCTCGCCCTCGACCGACTTTGAGGTTACTTCAAATCGCGATGAAGAGACATCATACCCCGATATAAGCCCCGCCCCGAATATCAGGGGATTTTCGGGGCTGAGAGGGTCGGTCCCCGGGGCGAGGTGATTGTACAGCAGGTAGGTATTAAGCCCCTCGCCGCCCAAGTACATTCTCAGCAGTTCATCGGGGATATCTTTACAGACTACCTGTTCGGTAGAGAGGTCAATTATGGCTACCTTTTCCATCAATATCTCCTCGCTCGATTAGTCTACCCCTTATTTTAGCCACCTCGGGCGTTACCCAGGTGATACGCCAGCCCTGGCCGCAGTGCGGACAATGAGTGGTGGTTTCCCCGCGGGGCACGGTTATCCGTCCGCCCAGGCAGCGCATACACCGGAAAGAATATCCCTCTTTCTTTTCCATTAGTCCACCTGTGAACTCTGGTATCTGGCACCGAGCCCGACCTTCATCACGCCGTAAGGCCTATCGACCCTGTTGCACGTGATAGGGTAATGCGGCGTTCCCTTGGGAAGAGCGATTACCGTAGGAACGTTGAAGGTATGTTTTTCATGCTCCTTACCGATTTCAACCGTAATTTCCGCTCCCAGGTAGGTCAGGTCGGCGGTGTTATGCCCGAAGAACACCAGGCATTCGTCATAAGGATGTACCCTGGCTCCCTGGCCGGGATTCATTTTGCCCGTTTCGTTATAGAGTCCCATCTGGAAATTGATATTGATCCCTTCCAGTTCGTCGCCGGATACGGATAATACCTGCTGGGCGTCCGCGCCGCCGGGGCCTTTCTTGACTGTCATCTTATTGAACAGGTGGGCATATTTATTCCCGTCCGTCGTGCCTTCCTGTTCTACCCTTTCCGCCGAGTATTTGGCGCTGAGAGCCAGATGGAAATGCCCGAACGGTTTATAAACCCTCTCGGTGATGAGGGGACAGTGCGGCATCGCCTGAGGGGCTACCACGACGGTGGGAACGCTGAATTTGTGTACTTCCTGTTCCTTGCCCATCGCCAGCGACATATCCGACCCCAAATAGCTCATATCTTTGTCGTCATACCCGAAAAACAGCAGTAACTCGTCGAAGGGATGCGTATGCGCCCCCATTCCGGGAGCCCAGTCCCCGGTCTGGTCGTAAACCCCTATAATGAAATTAAAATCGAATCCCGCCAGCCGGTCGCCACCAACGAATGTCAGCTCCCTGGCGTTGGCTCCCCCGCGTCCCGGCTGAAATTTTAACGTTGTTACCAGGTTTCCGTATTTCGTCTCTGCCACTGGTTCTCTCCCTTCTGAATATTACGACTGGATAGGCAAATTCTATGATATCTGAAAATATTGTGCAACCGGATAATACTGACAGACGACCCGCGCCCGGATGTGATGGGGATAATAACCCGTTGCGTTACTGCCCGTGGTCTTTCTGCTTCCCGTCCGAGTCGATAAACACCATCTTGTCTCTCATCTCTTCGGCCACCAGCTTTTTCAGGGCGGTCTCGGTGAGCTTGGGGGCGTACTGGCACTGTATGAAGATGAAGGGACGGGTCACTTCCAGTATCCGGAACGGGGCGTGTATAAAGTTGGCCGGGACCCATATCATCGTGGACTCGGTGACGATGTGACTTTCCATCTCCGGTCCCATGCACATCTCCATCTTCGCCCCGAGGTCGCGGGGGTTATCCGGGTCCGTCCCCAGCGCCACGAGCAGCTCCGGGTCTTTGTGCGTGTGGGGGCCGTGCCCGGGGTGCTTGGTCGCTTCCGGGCCCATGACCATTACCGAAAAGTACTTGCTGCCCTCGATAATGTCGGCGTCGGTAAAGGCGACCATCGTCGGCATCTTCCCGAAGCCCTTGAAACGCTGCTCGTCAGGAAGCTCGTTAAGGAAGAATTTACTGTATTTCATTTCCGCCATTTTAATTATCTCCTCTATCTATTCCATATCGTCATAAACGGATACATCCCGCTTACCTTTACTATCGGCGGCACGAAACCGTCAAAGCCCTTTTGAATCTTGTAGATACCCATGCAGCCTTTGGCCTCTTTTTCGCACCGTAAATCATCGTAGCTATTTATATCAAAACAGGAAAGGCCGCAGCCGTTGCGGTCGTAAATTGCCACCGCGTCCAGTTCAACCGGACAGCGGACGCTTTCCAGAGTCGCCAGCAGTACGCTTTTCAGCAGACGCCCGAGTGCTTCTTCGGGCAGTTTCGTATTATCGATGTCCGTGACAAGGGACAGGTCGATGTCCGAGTCGTTGCGACAGCCCCCCGCCGGACCCCGCGAGCCGTGCAGCGTGATTCTCCTCACGTTAGGGTGGACTTTAAGGTGAGCCTCCTTCAGCAGACGGTACGTTTCCGGCAGGGTGTCCTTCAATTCCTGTGCGAAATCGGATAATTCCAGGGTTTTAGACATTTTCCTCGGTTGCTTTATCTTTTACACCTTATAGATAGCCTGGGCAGGGCACCACCACTCGTGAGAAACACAGACTCCGCAGTCGGTACACTTATCAGGGTCGATTCTTACCGTATAGAGGGTAAGGCCGTCATCTTCCGTTACCGTATCATCCACGACGATAGCTCCTTCGGGGCAGTCGGTAACACAGAGACCGCACTTGAGACACTTCTTAACATCTATCTTGTAAGCCACGTTATCCTCCGTATTTATTAAGGTTATATTTTCGAATTCAGTATTATCTCAGGTACCCCTCGTCCGGCCACATCGACCAGTCCATTTTCTCCCTGGCTTCCCTGGGCAGAATCTGCCGGTAGGACTTTTCCGTATGTACAGGACCTTGATTGAACTCCATGAATATCCATGGTCGGTGGCAACTGATGGGTTTCCACGGGGAATGGATGAAATTCGGTGGTATCCAGATACAGCACGTTCGGGTAATCCTGTGCTCCTCCATCTCCGGCCCCAGGTACATTTGCACTTCCGCCCCCAGGTCCATCGGGTTATCAGGGTCGGTGCCGATGTGGAAGAGCAGTTCGGCGTCTTTGTGGATGTGCGGCGGGTGCCCGGCAAATTTGAAATCCCACTCCTTCTGCATACCGAAACCTGGCATTATCCAGTGTATCAGGTAAAAGTTGCTTCCTTTCGCCAGGTTGTTATCCATGTATGCCATGACGGGGCGGCGCTCTTTGGGGAACATTTTGGAGTCGTACTCAAAGATATACTTCCCGTATTTTGTGTTATCCATATTTATTCTCCTTCCTACTTTTATTTGATTCTTAGTTTACATTTTTACCGACCAATTAAGCAAACGAGCTTGTTTGACATTTATTAACGGCGGTGTATAGACTGCTTTTATAGCTTATTTCTATATCTTTTAGGAGGACAAATGAAAGCGGCAGTCTGTTATGAATTCGGCAGACCTCTGGTAATAGAGGAGGTTGATTTAGACCCCGTGGGGAAAGGCGACGTTAAAATACGCATGGCGGCGACGGCCATCTGCCACAGCGATATCCACGCTATCAAGGGGGAGCACGGTAATTTACCCCTCCCCGCCATACCCGGCCACGAAATAGCCGGCTACGTTGAAGAAGTGGGGGAGGGCGTTACCTACGTGAAGCCCGGCGACCCCGTCATCGCCAGCATCATACCGGAGGGCTGCGGGTACTGCTATTACTGCCGTATCGGCAGTCCCGCCCTGTGCCAGACCAACAAGCTGTACCTGTTCGGGGAGGGGAGATTTACCGGTAAAAACGGCCAGCGCATCTCGCAGTACGCCGGCGCCGTGGCGGGCTTCACCGAATACGCCGTGATTCCCGAGCCTTACTTGGTGAAGATTCCGGCGGATTTGCCGATGGACCGGGCGTGCCTGATTGCCTGCGGCGTTATTTCCGGGTTCGGGGCGGTGATGAATCGCGCCAGGGTTACGGCCAACAGCAGCGTGACCGTCATCGGCTGCGGAGGCGTCGGGCTGAACGCCATCCAGGGGGCGGTTCATGTCGGGGCTTACCCTGTTATCGCCGTGGATGTGCGCGACAGCAAGCTGGAAAGGGCGATAAGATTCGGGGCGACTCATACGGTTAACGCGGCCAAAGAGAAAGACCCCATCAAGGCGGTGCAGGAGCTTACGTACGGTCGGGGGTCCGACTTCGTAATCGTGGCGGTGGCGGGAATCGAGATACTGCGGCAGGGGTTTTTAATGTCGGCGCCGGACGGCACCACGTGCGTTATCGGTCACGGCCACGGGGAACAGCTTTCCGCCTGGACGCCGACCGACTTCATGAGGGGGAGAAAACTCACGGGGAGCGCTATGGGCGCCGTACGGCTGCGGATAGACGTGACGCGCCTGATTGAACTGTATCAGGCAGGGCGGCTCAAGCTGGACGAGCTTGTTTCCGGGCACTATCCCTTCGAGCAGATTAACGAGGCGATAGCGTCATCGGAAAAGGGCGAGGTAATCCGCAACGTGCTTATGTTTTAGTAGAATTGTTTAGAATAAACCAGTGGTAGTGCCTTTTTCCCATACTTCTATTATTTTCCCGTCTTTTAAGCGGCAAACCATAAGACTATCGGCGGTCATTTCTTTGCCGGTGGGAGGTGGAAAGCCCGGCAGTTCACCGGTGAACATACCGCGGGTTTTATATGAAAGGGCGAAGACATTACCGTCTCCGGTTAGATACTCCCACTCCAGCTGTTGACCCGAAAAAGCCTGCCGTGCTGTAAGGATAAACTGCTTGTGAGCTTCATGCCCCAACAAGTCTGTAATTGGAGGTGGTGCATGATAAACCACGTTGGGGTCTTCCAGTTCCGCCAGTGCGTCAAAATTACCGTGCTGAATGGCCTCATTCTCAGCTTTGATGAATTTCTCCGCGAATTCTTTGATATTCATTTAATTTCCTCCTCTCATGTAGAGGTGTTTAGAATAAACCCGTGGTGGTGCCTTTTTCCCATACTTCTATTATTTTCCCGTCTTTTAAGCGTAAAACCATAAGATTATCGGCGGTTATTTCTTTGCCGGTGGGAGGTGGAAAGCCCGGTAGTTCACCGGTGAACATACCGCGGGATTTGTATGAAAGCACAAAGAGATTGCCTTCTCCGGTTAGATACTTCCACTCCAGCTGTTGACCCGAAAAAGCCTGCCGTGCTGTAAGGAGAAACTGCTTGTGAGCTTCATGCCCCAACAAGTCTGTAAGTGGAGGTGGTACATGATAAACCACGTTGGGGTCTTCCAGTTCCGCCAGTGCGTCAAAATTACCCTGCTGCAAGGCCTCATTCTCAGCTTTGATGAATTTCTCCGCGAATTCTTTGATATCCATTGTATTTCCTCCTTTTCATGTTATTATTTCGGAGCCGTTAATCCATACCTCAACAATCCTGTTTTTGTTCAAACGATAGATAAAAATGTAGTCATTTGAGAAATTTTTACCAACTGGTAATGGTCGCGTTGGTATTTCACTAACGTAACGGCCACTTGAACTAAGAGATAGTGCGAAGACATTACCATCGCCGGCTAAATATCTCATATCCAGCTTCATGTTAGAGATAGCTGGTCTTAAAATCAGGATATCCCGCTTGTGCGCTTCATGCCCCAATCTATCTTGACCGCCAGGGAAGTGATAAATTACCTGGGGGTCTTCTAATTTCTCCAATGCATCAACATTACCATTTTCCATGGCTTCAGATGTGGCTTTTATTAGCTTCTCCGCGAACTCTTTGATATCTATAAAGCTTCCTCCTTTTACCATGTAGTTGCCATAATAAGTATTCGACTGATTATTGTCAAGTGTTTGTCAAATTCGCCTGCAAGCGTGTAGAATGTAAGAGGGAATCAGGCTTTAACTCCCCTGTAAAAACTACCGTTTACTTATTATTCGCCCGATGAAAAAGAGATAATTCTCTGGTCAGGAGGATTGCATTGAATAAAGTAGCTGATATAACGATTACCTCCGATGCTCCCGGCGCCCGGCTCTTCATGCTCGGCAACGAGGCTATCGCCCGGGGGGCTATCGAGGCGGGCGTGCAGGTGGTGGCGTCTTACCCCGGCACGCCTTCCAGCGAAATTACTACGGCACTGGTGGAAATCGCCGACGAACTGGGCATGTACGCCGAGTGGTCCGTCAACGAGAAGGTCGCCCTGGAAGTCGCCATGGCGGCGGCTATCAGCGGCCTGAGGTCTCTGGCGATTATGAAGCACGTGGGCGTGAACGTAGCCCACGACCCCCTCACGTCCGCCAGCTATATGGGCCTCGGGGGACTGGTACTCATTTCCGCCGACGACCCCGGCCAGTGGAGCTCTCAGAACGAGCAGGACAACCGCCTGCTCGCCCGGCAGGCTTACATACCGGTGCTGGAGCCCTGCTCCGCCCAGGAAGCCAAGGACATGATGGCGGATGCCTTCCGCCTCTCCGAGGAGTTCGGCCAGATGTTCATGCTGCGGTCGGTGACCCGCATCGGCCATGCCCGCAGCGACGTCGTTCTGGGGGGTATTGTCAAAGATAAGCGCAAGGGAAAGTTCGTTAAAGACCCGCAGAGACTCGTCTGCCTG
>JAUWGD010000023.1 GCA_030606585.1 Dehalococcoidales bacterium
AGCAATTCCGCATACTTTTCAGGCTCATCCTGCATTTTATCTTTGTTATACCAGATATGGAGGTTCATCTGGGCAATAGCGATAATAATTCGTATGAGCCTGGCAGATAGCTTTAAGTCCCTTTCTTCAATAATTTTTAGCCTTATCTAAGTTTCCGCCATGGAGCGGTCATGGGCTCTCTAAGAAACTCTCTCTTCTTCAAGTAGTTCAAACGTTTGACACCACCACAAAGTTCCAAATAGTCCTCAAAGTTATCGACGCCAAAAACATATTTCTGTAGATATTCATCCGTCCCTTCTGTTGTTTTACTCAGTGTGAGCCATTCAGATATATGGTCCTCATCATAATAATACATTCCAGGCATCTCACAAGGATGTGAGCCGTATGGAACTTCAACAACAGCATCTACGACAAGAAAGGGAATGCTTGTTCTCCAAGGCTCTCTCCGAATAAATTCATTTTCTACGATTTCCTCGGTAGTTATTATTAATCGCCGGGCACATCTCGAGAGTTCGAAGTCTTCCACCAAGATACTATCTATTTGAGCATTACCATAAACATCACAACGGTGTACGTGAATGAATGCTACATCAGGATAGGCTGCTGGAATCAGATTGATTGGTTTACGTGTGAAGGGGTCGGTGACCACTTTGCAAGAGCTATGACTACCGGTGTCTGTGCCCAGCAAGTTGCGGCTAGGTATGAAAGGGAGGCCCATCATAGCGGCCAACCACCGCCACTGGTACCCCGCATTGCTAGTTTCCGCAACTACCTTACATTGGCCACTTTCAACCATTCTCCTCGAAGCTGGGGATAGTCCCCTGAGTTCATGACCAAAGGAATAGGCAACCTCTGCCTTATTTACGCAGCCTGAACCCACTAAGACGTCGAGGTCATGGACGGCTGTTTTACCAGCCATACTTAAGTTACGCTTCCCTTGCCTGATTATCTCATAGATAATAGCCATAGATACCCTTATATGCCCAAACCCTCCACTAGCGATAAAATCTCCATCATGGACGAACCTAGAAACTGCCTCCTTGACTGACATGGTTTTATTCTTTAACTCGCGAGACTTGTTTTCAAGCACCCATTTCCTGGCCTCATCTGGGTCATGCCAACCCAGAAGTTCTCCTTTGCCTTCCTTTAATACTTGCATCTTTACCCCCTTAACTTCTAACAGGAATTTAATAACGAACAACCCAGCAGTGGGAGACGCGTTTAAGTCGCCAACCACCTAGTAATACTGGCGAGACACCTTGATTGAGACAAACTACTACATACCTGCCCACAAGTCAGGAAGGTTGTCAATTGACCAGCCATATAGCGTGTCGTACGACTCGCTGGCAGGGCTATGTTTTTATCGACAAAATTGACAAAGCTAACGAATCGAATTATGCTAGCTTTATTCTTAAACTTGGCCGTGGATTTCCAAATGGACACCGTCATAATACTCGCTCCTTTCTATTCCTCTTTCTTTGCCGGCTCTTTCGGCCACTTTTCTCCCCGTTAGGGCAGAGATTTCACCAGTTGTCCCTACGTCTCTTGTCCTGCCCCCAATAATGATACCAATTGTTAAGTCATAGTCAGTATAGCCTCAGGTGCCGGAGGCCGGTATCCTAGAGCACTATGCGGACGCAATTGATTATATTCCCTATGCCACTGATCTATCAATACCCATGGGATGTGGAGGCTTGACCCTCGATGGGTGCGACGCTATAATATGTGCCCGTATTAAAATGCTGCATAGCGGAGAATTTTGAGGTGAATATGGACTTTGAGTTCAGTGAAGACCAAAAGATGCTTCAAACATTGGTACGAGACTTCGCCGTTAAAGAGCTTGAGCCAATTGCTGCCCAAATTGATGAGGAAGCTAGATACCCTGCTGAGAACCTCAAAAAGGCGGCTGCGCTTGGCTTGTTTGGTATCGGATTCCCTGAACAATATGGTGGTACTGGGGGCGGGGCAATCGAAAGGGCTATTCTCAATGAAGAGCTGGCTCGTGTCTGTGCCAGCGCCGCCATCATTATTAATGGAAGCATAGGACTTGCCGGGGTTCCGCTGTATAAGTATGGTAATGAGGAGCAAAGGCAACGCTTTGTGGTCCCGATAGCCAAGGGTGAAAAACTAGGCACTTTCGCTACAACTGAATCCGGCGCCGGTAGTGATATTGCTGCCATGGAAACTACTGCTACCCGGCATAAGAAAGGCTATATACTTAACGGCACCAAGATCTTTATCAGCCAGGGCAGCATAGCTGATATTACCTTGGTCTTTGCCACTGTTGATAAGTCACTGCGGCATCGGGGCATCACGTGCTTTATCGTTGAGACAGGCACCCCTGGTTTCTCGGTGGGCAGACTTGAGCATAAGATGGGCGTCAGAGGTTCACCGACAGTCGAGTTAATATTCGAAGATTGTTTTTTGCCCGCGGAAAATCGGCTGGGCGATGAGGGACAAGGTTTGAGAATAGCACTTTCTACTCTAGATGCTTGCCGGCCCAATGCCGCCGCTACTGGGCTAGGTATTGCCCAAGGAGCGTTTGATAAGGCACTGGCTTATGCCCAGGAGCGCAAGCAGTTTGGCCAGCCTATTGCTAACTTTCAGGCAATTCAATGGATGTTAGCTGATATGGCGACACAGATTGATGCTGCCCGGCTGTTAATCTATCGGGCAGCTCATCGCCAGGATAACGGGTTACCTTGCATAAAAGAGTCGTCCATGGCCAAGCTCTTTGCCGCTGAGGCAGCCGCGTTCGTGACTACCAAGGCTGTTCAGATACATGGTGGCTATGGTTATATGAAAGACTATCCCGTAGAACGCTACTTCCGCGATGCCAGAGTTGTAGGACTATTTGATGGTACCGACGAGATGCAGCGGTTAACTATTGCCAGACAGCTCCTGAGAGGAAGTTGAAATACCCTTCGGCTTTTTATTTATTCTTGCAGGCAAAGAGTCCCTTTCCCATAAAGAACACAGCCCTTCCTGCCCATCTTCTTTTACCAGGTCCTGATTTCTAACTCTATTCCTTGATTTTATTACTAATCAATAAATTTCAGCTTCTTAGCCTCGGCACGCAAGTCTGCCCGGAAGTCCGGATGGGCAATGGAGATGACCGCCTCTACTCGCTGGGACACCGTCTTACCTCGAAGACTCACGTATCCGTATTCGGTCACGATGATGTCCGCGTGGTTCCTTGATACAGATACAACCGAGCCCGGGGCAAGGGTGGACTTGATCTTAGAAATGCCCTTCCTGGTGGTGGATTCAAAGGCAAATATGCCACGACCGCCTTTGGAGTGCAATGCGCCTATGGCATAGTCATCAGCGCCGCCCGTACCGCTCCACTGGAGAGGCCCGATAGATTCGGAGTTGATCTGACCGGTGAGATCGATTTCAAGCAAAGTATTTACGGACACCATGTTGTCGTTCTGGGCGATAACTTTGGGGTCATTGCCATAGCTACAAGGGACGAGGCGGAAGTTTTTATCCTCCGAAGCCACGCGATAGAGGTTTTCATCGCCAAGTATGAAGGTAGCGATATGTTCACCTCTATTGAGGTTCTTGACCTTTCCGGTGATGACGCCAGCCTCTATCAGTCTCGCCATCGATGAGGAGAACATTTCACTATGCATGCCGAGGTCATTCTTGTCCATCAAGTGGCGAGCTAGGGCGTCGGGAAGTCCACCGAGTCCAAACTGAATACAGTCGCCATCGTGTATGAGAGAGGCAATATAGGACCCTATCTTCTCGTCTTTCTCCGTGCTGACAAACTCGGGAAGAGTAAACAGGGGCTCGTTCACCTCATAAAGCATATCGACGCGATCAATAGGGATGCGGCAGGCACCGCGCACCGGGGCATACTTCGGGTTAAGGTTGACCTCCAGTATTATGTGGCTGGCATTTTGCATGGCCTCGTATTCGAAGAACTGGCAATAGGGGATGCAAAAATTGCCATCCTTTTCCATAGCAGTAGTCCTGGCCCAGAATATCTTGTCAGGGCTGACTTGGCCACGAATGGTCATGAAATTGTGCAGCTCGGAGGGCACATAACTACACGTGCCTATCTGATAACCCTCACGAAGGTTCTCGGAAAAAAAGTGACCGACGGTATGTATATGACCCTTCAATGTCGGATCCCGAAGGTAATCGAACATCTGCTCACGGCTTTTGTGTATAGTGACTCCCTCCACGCCATGCGCCCATTCCGGAATACTCCGTAGAAACACGCTTGGTTCGCCTGCAGCGCCGGACGTTATGATGCTGTCGCCGTTTTGAATAAACCTGACGCATTCCTCAAGGGTACGGAGTTTGGTTTTGTATTTTTCCTGAATTGTCATGATCGTCTCCTTTAAGAGTATTTTATTATCCTTTGCGGGCATCTACAATAAAGACGGTTTCTCCCGTCAGCTACTTCTATCGTTTGCTGCTGGGATCGCATGACCAAGAATCTACTTGCCATATCAAATCTGAACATATTATATATAGGCGGAACAATCATGTCTAATTCAAAATTGCACTTACGGATTTCAGACTTGAATAGGCCATCGTGTAGGAGTTCTATCTTTTGTTAAGCATGGTGAGCCGTGCGGGATTCGAACCTGCGACTCCCTGATTAAAAGTCATATTGATATTTTTCAGGACGCCGGCCTTTTTTCAAAGCTGGAATCGGCCTGAAAACTATTCAATTTTTAAACAATCAGGTTGACATAGGTCCGACATTTCCTGTCTGGTTCTGTGTCAATGTATTCGAAATGTCAGATTAAGTCTAGACTGCTACACAAAAAACCGATTGCTCTAGCAGGGTAATCATGCTACCGGTATGGTGTTAGACGTTGTTTAGAAATCCTTAACTTTGATGGATGGACGATCCAGAACATGAATCTGCACGTTATCTTTTACAATTTTCTTGATGCTGGAGGAACCCGGTAGGGAAAAGCCATCCACATAAAGAGACCAGTCATCCCTCATGCGGTCTTTTTCCGTAATCAAGTCAAGCATACTGCGGCCGTCTTTAAGCGTAGCAGCTTGCAATACTTCGCTTAACGGTGCCTCGTTTTTACCGTTTATTTGAATAGCTTTGGCCCGCCAACCGCTAAGCGTTATTGCCCGTTTTGACATTAAATTTACAATTGCTCTCAAATGAATCCCCGTAACTAAACAGATTTATTTCTTACCTAAAGCGATATCGCCTAGATTGATATCTTTTTCGGTAATATCCGCTTTCAGTTCTTTATAAATATAGCCGCTATTCTTAATAGTTACCAGATATTTCCCGGGGGATAAACCATCTACCCAGAAGTCCCCGAAATCATCGGTCTTACAGGAAATACTTATTCCGTCATCTTCATTTTGAAGATTCACTTCAGCTCCAATTACCACCTCATCGAGTTCGGGGTCATAAATAGTGCCGCCGATGAACATTTTAGGAATGCCAATATAGTAAACCCTGGGTTTAACACCTATCTCAGGTTTGAGTACTTCAGCCTTACTGATTAAGTCCCGCAATTCTGCTTCCTCGCCGAACGTAAGAGCTCCGGTAGGACAGGCATCGACACACCGGGGTTCTTGCCAGCCCTTGTCAATCAGATGAGCGCAAAAAGTACATTTCTGGGAAATATTAAGTTCTTTATTAAAGAAGATAACACCCTCGTAAGGGCACTCTTTTATACAGTCCCCGGCGCCTTTGCATTTTAAGGGGTCGATAATGACAATGCCGTCCGGTCTCTTATAAATAGCTTTATTGGGACAGGCTTTAATGCAGGGGGCATCATCACAATGCTGGCAGATAATATGGTTATAAGCTACTTTAACCTTGGGTACGGTACCTCGTACTACATCGACGACCCCGATCCAGAACTGGCCGCTGAGTGGCTGGGGCTTCGCAATGGGACTCCAGTCATTACCGCAATGTTCATCTTTACAGGCAATCTGGCAGTTGTGACAGCCGTTGCACTTCGTAATATCGATAATCAGTACTTTACCCACGGCTTTTTTCTCCGTGTAAAACGCGTTCTACTACAAGCCCGGCAATGTTGTCATAGGGACGGTTAAAAGCTTCCGGATACTTTTTTTTCAACGCTTCCAGATCGACGCCGGCCACCTCCACTAAAAAGCCGCTGCAAACCATGCCGCTAGCGTTTTTAGAGGTAGTATTATGAGGTGTGATGGTATTAATTGCCCCGCCTCTATCCAGTTCGCCGGGTATGATGGGGTCCCACCGGCTGCCGTGTTCGATATAAACGACACCCGGCCGGATTCTTTCGGTAACCCAGGCACCGGCCAGCAGGGCCCCGCGTTCATTGTATATTTTAACCACATCGCCATCTTTAATATGCCGTGCTCCGGCAACTATCGGATTAAGCCAGACCGGCTCATATAAATAGCCGTCCTGGCCTCTGACTTTACAGGTATGGATTTCCCGCGTCCAGGTCATATCGTCATGCTGGGAATGAACCCGCCAGCGGGGATGATTGGATTCCACCAGTAAAGGATATTCCTTTGCTCTATCGGAATGCAGACTCTCCTGATGAGTAGCCCCGGAAGGTATCCAGTGCGGGACCGGAGGCCGCTCGTTATCAGCGGGGAAATTAACGGCCAGTCTCTCGGAATAGAACTCGATTTTACCGCTGGGAGTTTCTAAAGGATTATTCCCCGGATCCTCGTAAAAAGCGGCCAAACCGGCTTTCTGTTCCTGCCAATGTTCATCGTTGGGAACGATATAATAGCCTTTCTTATTGAACTCTTCCCAGCTAATATATTTCGCGACACCAGAGGCCTCATAACCGGCTCTAATCCATTCCTCAGGGCTTTTACCGTCGGTATATTCTTCGAGCAGATTAAATCTGGCGGCGATATCACACACAATCTGGTAATTGCTCTTTGCTTCTCCCCGCGGTTCGATGGCCTTAGGCTCGGGATATGCCATATAAAACTGTCCGCTCATAGTTTCGACACCAATATCATCGCACTCCATCTTGGTAATCGATGGCAATACTATGTCTGCCAACAGACAATCATTTTCAAACCATGGGTGCTGGGCTAAGACAAATTCTATCTTCGGACTTCTTAGCGCCCGGACGAAATCGTTGGTATCGGTCCAGCAACTCATCCAAGAAGGACTGTCCGTCCATATCATGTGTATCTCTGTGCTATCAGGTAAAGGATATTGATAAGGAATAAATTGCTGGTCGGTAGAGTCGCGGGAAAGAGTAGTGCCATACCATTTTAACGGGGGCCGCAGAATGGCGTCATGAATCTTATTTTTGGGGATGAACTGGCGGGGTGTATCCGTATAACGCCAGCCTCGCTGGACATCTGATAAATCCGGTACGTATTTCGGATGGGGGAGAGGAATATTCGTTTTCTTATTATAGAGACCCCATTCGATCATCTTAAACTGGTGGACGCCGGGTTTGCCAACGCCTTGCATCGCTAGCAGCAAAATTTGGAGCCTGGCCGGTTCCGTAGCGTAAGGTCCCCGGATACCGGGCCCTCCATTACCTATCGCAAAACTGACCCTATGCTTGCTCCAGTATATGGCTAGTGCTTTGATAGTGTAAGACGGTATGCCGGTTATAGGGGCCGCCCATTTAGGTGTTTTGGGAACGCCGTCTTCTTTACCGAGAACGTAGTCCTGGAATTTTTCGAAACCCTTGGTATGGGTTTTTACATATTCTTTATCGTAGCTACCTTCCGTCATCCAGACGTAAGCGATGGCGAGGTATAATGCGGCATCCGTATTGGGCAGTATCGGAATCCATTTATCGCTATGGACAGCCGCCCCGTAATTCAAATCCGGGCTGACGTAGATAGACTTAATCCCGATTTCCGTAAACCAGTAACATAACCGACTGGCTAACTGGCCGTCGAAGCCCCAGGGAGTCGTCTCCGGGTCGCAGCCCCAGAAAAAGATGGCATCCGTGTTTTTAGATACATCAGAGATAACGTTAGTGACTGGAGTCATCTGACCAAGATTCTCGCAACCCCAGACATGTTTGGCACCCCAGTACCAGCCTTCCCAGCTGTCCGTATTCCGGGTTTGCAGCGTATAACCACCTAATAACCGCAGGAGCTTGCGGTGGCAGCCGTGGGCTGCATTTATCGTCATCGTTTCACCATGTCCGTCCGACTGGGAGAGAATGGCTTCCATGCCATACTGCTGCTTGATCCGTTTGATTTCGCTGACAATGATATCTAAGGCTTCTTCCCAGCTAATCCGGACATATTTACTGGTACCCCGGTTTTGCGGATTCCTTTCCCCCTGTGGATCCCAATCCACCCTTTTCATTGGATAGGGCACTCGGTTGGGTGAAAAAACCCGATTTTTATAACCGAGGCTGTAAGGGGGGATGAGCGATTTCATCTGGGGTTGGAAAGTTTTACCCCGGGCTTCTATTTTCCAGGGTTTGAGATTCTTATATTTCCAGTCGTAATGAAGAGGCCGGATGCGGACAATCTTACCGTCCTTAATCTCTATTTGAACGGTGTTACTGTCGGCGGCGATAGAACAAAACCCCAGTCCTTTGATGATAGTTTTGCCGCCGTCCTTTTCCTGCCTCACTTTTTTTGCCAATACTAATTCCTTTTATTTGAAAGCAATGAAATATCGCTTCCGTGAGTAAACGGAATTACTGGTGTGCTTATTTATAATGACCATAGCTATTTACGGGTCAAAAATATATCGCCCATACATACATCGTCTCTGGTGAAGACTTTAAATGTTTGCGGTTTGTAACCGGTATAGCTGATTCTAACGGTATATTCTTTATTGGATGGCAGCCCGTCTAACTCAAAATCACCATAATTATTGGTCTTTAACGTTTCTTTTTCCTGTCCGTCACTGATGGTTACGGTGACCTTATCCGCACATTCATCCGTATCGCCGAAGACTACCGTGCCGGCGATAAACCGCTTCGGTAAACCGATATAGCTTACCTTTTCTTTCATATTGTATTCGGGATGCAGTATTTCGACCTTGCCCTCAGCAACGAGTTTGGCGACTTCACTGTTCGGATCGTCCAAGTCGCCGAACTTTAAAGCGGCCGTGGGGCAGGCTTCGACACACCGGGGTTCTTTCCAGCCGGCATCAAGCAAATGGGCACAGAAGGTGCATTTTTGGGGTATATTTTTTTCGTCGTTCCAGTAGATGACCCGGTAAGGGCAGGCGGACATTAATTCTTTCTTTCCTTTTGATTTCTCAGGGTCGATAATGACTATGCCGTCTTCGCGGCGGTAAATCTCCCCGTTTTTAGCGGCTTTAACACAATTAGCTTCATCACAATGCTGGCAGAGTATTGGAGTGTAAGCTACTCCTACCGGATGGGGGTATTTCCCCCGCTCTTTCTCGATAATTTTTATCCAGAAAGAGCCTTTATCGGGTTGCGCCGCCGAATACGTAGGATAGTCATTGCCGCAATACTCGTCACGGCAGGCGATGAAGCAGTTATAACACCCGTTACACCGGGTAATGTCGATAACCATTCCGTATCTTGTCATTTGCTTAAACTTCCCACTTGGATACTTCGACTAGACATGAGTTAGGTGCCATTCCCGGTACGTTCTTTGAGAGCATCCGGGAAGGTGTGAGCACATTGATGCAACCCCCCCGGTCGATACTGCCGGCTTTACCCGGTTCGAGCGGGTCGTATTTAGCGGAGCCTTCGCACGAATGCACTACGCCTGGCCTGATTCTTTCTGAAATCTGGGCGATTAACAACACGGCACCTCTATCGTTATATAGCTTCACGATATCGTTATTTTGAATACCTCTGGTGGCCGCATCAGTCGGATGTATACGTACTACCTGATAATCATACCCGTCTTTCCAGATCCGGTGGCCTGGTATATCAGACAGCCACGGCACGTGAGAATCATGTTGGGTGTGGAAGGAATAGCGTGGATGAGGCGAAATAAGCTGCAGCGGATATTTCTTCGCCAGGTCGGATTGATGCCCTTCCCAGCTCGGAATGTAATGAACCAGCGGCGGTCTTTCGTCATCATCCGGGGTGTGCTTCAACAAGCTTTGCGAGACAAACTCGAGTTTGCCGGAGTAAGTGCCCAGCTCTTTCCCTTTTTCGGTATTCCTCTTGGCATTACCGAGGTCCGGCGTATCGCATTCCCGGCCTTCATAGAACCAGCGCAGGGAGGGCGTCGGTTTATAATTTTCCAGCTGGGGTACGATATAATAGCCTTTTTTCTTAAATTCTTCGAATGAGATATACTTTGGAAGGTCGGATGAATCGAACATTATCTTGATCCAGTCTTCCTCGGTGTTACCCTCCGTAAACTCCTCTTTTACTCCAAGCCTTTCCGCCAATTCGCAGAAAATCTGATAATCTGATTTTGATTCGCCGACCGGCTCGACACATTTCTGCTGGTAAACGATAACTCGGTGATTACAAGCACCGGCTCCGTGTACGGAATACCCACCAGCGCTGGCCCATTCGCTGATGTCGTTACGTTCCAGGTTTGTACAGGCGGGTAGGATGATGTCAGCAAATTTAGTCTCGGTGCACCACCAGCAGTCCTGATTAACCACAAATTCTAACTTAGGGCTCTGGTACATCCTGACCCAGCGGTTAGTCTCGGTCATTGTGGCAATGAAAGCGCCGCCGTAGCGGTAAAACATTTTGACTTCGGAACAGCCGGGCAGGGGATATACATATTTGTTAAACTGTTGTTCAATCGAGTTGCCGCAGAAACCATCTCCCATCCATTTAATCGGGGGATTCAGAATAGCTTCGGGCAGCAGTAAGCGGTAAATACGCTGTTTCACCGGATTAACCGCCGGTTTTTTGGCTAACCTGTTGATGCCGCCCTGGGCATAACCGGGAAAATCAAGTGTAGCGTTAAAGGGAGGACCCAGCGTAGTACCCCAGATATTGGACCCCGGTTTACCCATTCCCTGCATCGCTGCCAGGAAAACCATCATTCTCGCCCATTCAGTAGCGTAAGCCTGCCGGCAGGCACCGCCCTCGCCGCCTTTAGTGCCGCTGGATAGCATTGTCCTCTTGGATGCCCATTCTCTGGCTAAAGCAATGATATTACGCGCGGGTACATCACAAATTTCAGCAGCCCATTCCGGGGTCTTGGCTACGCCGTCTTCTTTACCCAGGATATAGCTTTTAAATTCATCGAATCCGAGAGAATGGGTCTCGATATATTGTTTGTCATAGGTATCTTCTGTTAACCACACATAGGCAATGGCCATCGCCAGAGCTGTTTCCGTACCCGGCCGGTAAGCAATCCATTTTTCACTGTGAATCGCCGCCGTATAGTTACAGTAGGGATCGAGAAAGACCTGTTTAATCCCCAGGTCTCTCATCCAGATACGCCATAGGGCTGATTCGTTACCGCCGTAAATGCCGTGGGTGGAATCGGGGTCGTTGCTCCAATATATAACCATTTCAGTGTTTTTCAGGGCGTCTTCTAACAGGTCGTATTGCTCGGGATTACCCAGACGCCAGAAAAAACCGTAAGCATGGGGAGCTCCCCAATGCCAGCCTTCCCAGCTGTCGGGATTATCTAAAATGTCAGTGAAACCGATTAAGTTGAAAAACCGTGCCCAGGTACTGCTCCGGTAACCGACATTACCCCAGTTGTGATGAGAAGAACCCCGGGATACTATAGCCTCCGGTCCGTAAGCACTTCTGATTCGTTTCATCTCGCCGGAGACGATATTTATGGCTTCATCCCAACTGATTCGCTCATAACCCGATTTGCCTCTGTTTTCCGGGTGTCTTTCGCCATTCTGATCGAAATCAACACGCTTTAACGGATATAAGATTCTGTCCTTAGAATATACTCTTTCCTTTTCGGTAAGAGCAAAGGAGGCTACACAGGCCTTCCTAGGCGGGGTAAATTTTTGCCCTCCGGCTTCTATAGTCCAGGGAGGAGCATCATTTTCATCAAAGACTAACGGCCGGACACGAGTGATTTTGCCGTTTTTTACATGTACCCGAATCGGTCCGCCGCCGGTACAGTTAATAAATACTTTCTCTGACATTGTTCACTCCTTTTATAATGAGATCCGTGCTTATTCTTAATCATTTGTTTAGATAAGGGGCTTTACCTTGGCAGCCGAGGCATACATCCCCGTCCGCTACCGGATATGGCTCTTTACAGCGCGAGCAGATACCAAAACTGGAGCGGTGCTTCTTAGTCACCTCACTAAGTTTAACTTTTACCTTTTCATAATCACAAATATCAGGCCCTGCTTCCTGTATCTGTTTCATTAACTGTTGTGTATCCTGCTCTTTTTTGGGTACCAGTTTAAAGAACCAGTTCTTTATTTCGGGCCATTTTTCAAGTTTGGCCGGATTTACATAGACTCTGATACCGTCACCGTTATTCGGGTCGTAAAGAGTCAATGCAAAACGGCCTAAATCGATAACTTTAAGCCAGCCGTTGCCTACAGTACAGTGAGTCAGCAATTGCAAGGCATCCGGTAGACAGGCTTGCGTCTCACTGATGGCATCGAGCAAGACTCCTTCAGGTAGATGCCGGTAGGCAAGGTCAACCATAAACCCCCCGATAATTATCCCTGGTGCAACATAACCGTGAAAGGACTTGGCCTGCTCGATATACTTTTTGACGGGATTAGAACAGATAGTATTTTGTTTTGGTATCATCTTTGTTTAAAACCGGTTTTAAAAGGCAATTTGCTTAAAATCATCAGCCTTCTAGTTATTTGTAAAACTTTAAAATAATATTATAGAGCAAAACTAACCGGAAATCACGTTATTCGGTTCGAGAATAATTCGAGCATCAACTGCCACAGCACCATCGGCATAAGCAATAATTGGATTAATATCTATCTCTTTAATTTGGGGGCAATCCGTTACAAATCGTGATACTTTGAGTAATAGCTCTTCCAAATAGGTTATATTAACTGGAGGCTGACCTCTATATCCTTCCAGCAAACGGAAACCTTTTATCTCGCGAATCATCTCTCTGGCATCTTCTCTGGACAATGGTATGATCCGGAAAGAAACATCTTTTAATACCTCAATGAAAATGCCACCGAGACCGAACATCAACATGGAACCGAATTGGGAATCCTTAGTCATGCCAATGACCAGTTCGACACCTGAAGGAGCCATTTTCTGGATCGAAACGCCTTCAATCGTCGCTCCAGAAGCTTTATTCCGGACTGCATTCATTATGCTGTCATAAGCTTTGCCTACTTGTAGAGAGGTTTTCAATCCCAGTTTGACGCCTCCGATATCTGATTTATGGGTAATTTGTGGTGATATTATCTTCATCACTACCGGGTAGCCAAGTTGCTTGCTAATAGTCAGAGCTTCCTCTCTCGTTTTCGCCAGTTTTGTCTCTACAACATTAACGCCAGCTTCTTTCAGAATTTCCTTGCACTCAATTTCGTTTAATATGGGAGAAACCGATGCTTTGCTTATCCTGGAGAAAGTATCATAAGTAGTTGTTTTACTCTCAACAATACTTTCTTCAGCCGTGTAATGTTTATCCATGTTATCTTTAAAATCTGCCAGATGTGCTATAGCTGTGAAAGCCCTGTTTTCGGTCGGATAAACAGGTATGCCATTCTTAAAGAAGTAGTCACGAATTGTACGCCGCTCCTCTTCCAGTTTGATCGCATCGGCTCCAGTCAGCTCTTCGGGCAAAATAATAATTACCGGTTTGCCGTACTTTTTCTTAATATTGATCGGTATTTCGAGAAGTGCCTGTTGTTCTTCATCGGACTGTGCCGCTGTCCCTGCAAATATTTTGCTTACCGCGATAGAGAAGAAGATACGGCGAATTACCACAACATCAGTCTGGTCACTGGCTGCTAGAGTTTCCAAAACTGACTGTAATACTGTTGATGATGGATGCGGAAAGCCGATATCGAGGGGATTTTTGATTGAAGTGCCGACTGGGGGCAGTATGGCACGTAACTGCTTATCGACATCAGGAGTCAAAGGAGGCATGATTAAACCGGCGTTTTCAGCAGCATCGGCACCAATTACCGTACCAGCACCGCCTCCGCTTATAAGGGCAATCCGCCTTCCACAACCAGCCGGCAAACACGAGAAACCAATATTAGTATCTACTAATTCTTCCAGACTGTTTATCTTAATAGCATGAGTCTGGCGGTAGAAAGCATCCCAGACCATGCTGGATCCTGCCAGCGAATTAGTGTGGGATTTTGCTGCCGCAGCTCCAACATTAGTAAATCCTGCCTTCCACAACAACAAGGGTTTCTTGTCGACATTCCGACGGGCTATTTCAAAAAACCGGCGTCCATCCCTTACCCCCTCAAGGTAAGACGTTATAATTTCTGTTTCATCATCTTGAATCAGATAATCCAGTAAATGTGCTTCATTAATATTACAGGCGTTTCCGTAACTGGCGACCTTTGAATATCTGATACCTTCACCAAAAGAACGTGCTGTTATCATCTCTGAAAGTTGACCGCTTTGTGCAATTAGAGCAGTACCCCCTCCCTGTTTGGGAAAACCAGCACCGGGAAGTATCGTAATACCGCCATTAGGGCAATATGTACCAAAGCAATTCGGCCCCATAATACGAATACCCTGTTCGGCTATCTTTGCCAGCTCCTCTTCGAATAAACGCCCTTCACTACCGGACTCACTAAAGCCAGCGCTTAATACAATCGCTGCTTTAATTTTCTTGTTCACACAATCCTGTATAATTTGGGGAACAAAATGATTTGCCACACAAATAGCTGCCAGATCAACATTGTCCGGGATATCTAGCACACTATGGTATATTTTATATCCCAAGACTTCATTGCCGGTATGATTAACAGCGTAAATTTTTCCTTTATATCCGAAGTCGAGAAGGGCTTGAATATACCTAGCACCGTAGGAACTCAGTCTTTCCGAAGCACCTACGATTGCCACCGATGATGGGTAAAAGAATAAATCAAGTTCATTATTGTCTTTGGCCATTGATTGTACTGATCCAACCGCCTTCTTCTCCCTGACGTTTCCAGATTATAACTTACTATATCGCCAGATTCAATTCCAGTTTCTCGGCTTACCCCTCAATCCCTTTGTAAGCTTTTAATATTTTAATAAGTTTTACGTCCCGTTCTTGACAGAGTTCTGCTTCACTTTTACCTTTGTAGTCATAGAAGCCTTTTCCTGTCTTTATTCCTAGGTGTCCCTGTTTAACTAACTCATATACCTTTACTGGTTTGTAGTCCAGCGGTGTCATCTGACTGCGGACGTATGGATTATCCAGACTTTTAACAGATAAATCAAGGCCGCCAAAATCCATTCTCTGTATTAGTCCAAGAACCATCATCCGTATTGCCCACCCCGCCTTAGCGGCCATATCTAATTCTTCTGGCGTAACAATGTCATTATCAAGCAAATAGAGAATATCACGTAAATTGGCAATCTGCCAGCGTGATATCAGATAGCCGGAGATGAATTTCCGTAGGTAGAGAGGAGTTTTACCTATCTTTTTAAGCAAAGCCAACATTACCTGTACACTGTCTTCACTGGTTTCCGGACCTTTAACTACATCAACAAGCGGTATAATTTGCGGTGGCGTATACCAGTGGGCAATAAGAACATTACCAGGACGAGATGTCTTGATAAAATCAAATACATTTAAAGAGGTTGTATTACTGGCTAGCAATGTTTTAGACGGACACAGTTTGTCCAATTGATTAAATACTTCTATCTTCGATTCTCGATTTTCCACGACAGTTTCGAAGGCTATGTCAGCATCTCGGGCACCTTCCTCTAGAGACCGGGTCATTTTGATGCATCCGGTTATAGCTGGAATCTGTTTACGGTCTATCATACCTTCTTGAGCGAGAGTATCCAGGCTTGACTTGATCAATGCTTTAGCCCGGTCAAGAGTTTGCTCAGAACGGGAAAACAGTGAGACATCATAGCCTTCTTGAGCGAATGATTGGGCAATCCCATGCCCCATCGTGCCTGCACCGACTACAAGTATCTTACGAATATCTTCAATCACGATCATATCCTTAACTTTTTACTATGCACACTAAGATAGTACAAACTTCATTACCAACGATATGACCCTCTCGTTCTTCACCACCGGCGAAATATACGATATCACCAACCTGAAGAGTAGCCTCTTCTCCCGCCTTATTCTTCACTACCATACTGCCACCCAAAATATAATACATCTTTTCACTTGGTGAGCCTGACATATCAACATGCCCGTTAGGTAGGAAGTGAGATAAGCTAACCGAGAGTCTCTGAGTATCCTTGTCCGATAACTTTCGGATACTCCATACATTGAAATGTAGAGGGGCTTCGTATACGACACCTTCGTTTTTTCTAACGACTTTCATTTTTACCTCCCCATCTTTTACTGTTGCTAATTATTGCAGGCGATTTAACCGATTGCGGTAAGGCCGCCATCAACGTACATGATTTGTCCGGTAACATAATCAGCCTCAGTGGAGGCAAGATAAACACAAGCTGCAGCAATATCCTGAGGTGTGGCAAATTTCTTAAATAGCGTTTTAGAAAGCAATAGTTGCAGGCGCTCTGGTGTTAACGCTTTTTTTAAAGCTTCTGTCATTACTACAGAGGCGCCGATAGCATTGACATTAATATTATAGGGTGCCCATTCAGCCGCTAGCATACGAGTGACCATATCCACCGCACCTTTCGTAGCTCCATAGGTGGTGTTACCACCGTCAGTACCACGAATACCGCGCACCGAAGAAAGATTAATAATCTTACCTTTCTTTTTCTCAATCATTACCTTGCCGAAACTTTTGCAGGCAACCATGACACCTTTTACATTTGTTGCAAATAATACATCCCATTTGTTGAAATCAATATCAATGGCGGGCATTTTGGCATTTAAGCCGTGAGCATTTACGAGTATGTCAACAGTTTGAAATTTCTGGAGTATCTGTTCTACCAGATGATCAGTGCTACTTTCACTAATTACATCTACCTGCATTGCCGTAATTTCGGCGTTGGCCACGGATTGAATTTTTCGAGCTGTATCTTGCAACTTCTCCAAGGTACGGCTTGCTATTACGACCTTAGCTCCCTGCTGTGCTAGAGCGAGTGCACAGGCTTCACCAAGCCCCCCTGCCCCACCAATAACGACAGCTACTTTGTCATCCAATCTAAACATCGGAACCTCCTCC
>JAUWGD010000073.1 GCA_030606585.1 Dehalococcoidales bacterium
ATATACGGGCACAGGTCAAGTATGTATGTGCGCCTTTTCAGCACCTGGGCCAGAGTGAAATCACAGTTCCTCAAGAGGAGGTAACGGTGAGCAATCGCTATAAAATCGGCTGGTTTTCCACGGGGAGAGGCGCGGGTTCCATGGGACTATTAAAGACAAACCAGGACAGCATTATTGCCGGAGAGCTTGATGCGGAGATAGAGTTCGTCTTTTGCAGTCGCGACTATGGTGAGACAGACGCTACCGACCAGTATCTGGATATGGTGAAAGGCTACGGTATTCCGCTGGTCAGCTTTTCCTACCAGATGTACAAAGCGGTGAGAGATATGCCCAACCCCGACCCTGCTCAACCGCTGCCGCAGTGGCGACTGGACTATGATAGAGAGGTCATGAAGCGGCTGGAGGGTTTCAATCCTGACCTGTGTGTGCTGGCCGGTTTTATGCTTATCACCGGGCCGGTGATGTGTGAGAAGTATGATATCATCAATTTGCATCCCGCCGCGCCCGATGGCCCGGCCGGTACCTGGCAGCAGGTTATCTGGAAATTGATTGAGAGCGGGGCGGATATCCAGGGGATAAAGATGCACGTGGCCATCCCGGAACTGGATATGGGCCCCACGGCGACCTATTGCACGTTCCCGATACGCGGTGAAGCCTTCGACCCGTACTGGGATGAGATAAAAGGAAAATCAGTCGAGGATGTTAAAGAGGAACAGGGCGTGGAAAATCCCCTGTTCAAGACCATCCGGCAGTACGGCGCCGTACGGGAACTGCCGCTAACGGTGGCTACCATCAGGGCTTTCAGCCAGGGCAAGGTGAAAATAACGAAAGACCGGCAGGTCATCGACGCTGCCGGCCACATCATCAACGGTTTTGACCTTACCGCCGAGATAGATGAGATGGTGAAGGATAAAATTCCTGATTAATTTGTCATTGTCGGGCTTGGCCCGACAATCCAGTACTCCCCATTTCCCTACCACTGGATTCCCGCTTGCGCGGGAATGACGGCTTAGGTTTATTGGATTCCCGCTGGAGTTTACCTCGATTTCATCGGCGCGGGAATGACGGTAATAGCTGCCCTATTTCTTTGCTTTCTTGGGCTTTTCTTCTTTCACTTCGGACGGCTTATTCAAGACTTCGTCGATAATGCCGTATTCCATCGCCTGCTCCGGGCTGAGATAGAAGTCACGGTCGGTATCGTGGGTGACCTTGTCCAGAGGCTGCCCGGTATGAATGACGATAAGCTCCTTAATAGTATCCTGCTGCCGCGTAATTTCACGGGCGGCAATAACGATGTCCGAGGCCTGTCCCTGGGCGCCGCCCATCGCCTGGTGCATATGAATGGTGGCGTTGGGTAGAGCGTAGCGCTTGCCCTTGGCTCCGGCGCAGAGCAAAACGGTAGCCATGCTGGCCGCCAGCCCGACACAGATGGTAGATACGTCCGGCTTAATAAGCTGCATGGTATCGTAGATGGCCAAGCCGGAGCTGATAACCCCGCCCGGCGAGTGAATATACAGGCTGATGTCCTTGTCCGGGTCTTCGCGCTCAAGATAGAGCAGCTGGGCAATGGTGACATTAGCCACCTGGTCGTTAATGGGCATGCCCATCATGACGATGCGCTCTCTTAAGAGAAGTGAGTATATGTCGAAGGCCCGCTCCCCCCTGGCGCCGCTCTCGATAACCATAGGTATTACGTTACTGGGATAGATATTCATTTTTCCTCCTCCTTTTTCTTCTTCTTCGTCTTTGTCTCTTTCTTGGTGTCTTCAGTCTTTCTGGCTATTTCCGTCAGTCGCTCAATGGTCTTGCGTGTCCTCAGCGACTGCTTGAGTGATTCGCGTGTTTGCGGGGTATCCAGCAGTTTCCGCAGTTCTTCCATTTTATCTTCTGCCGAGCCCCTTGTCATGTTTTTGATTCCGTTTTCTATATCGGACTCGGTGACTTCAATTTTCTCCGCTTCGGCAACCTTGCTCATGACCAGCGAGGCGGACACGTTTTTCGTGGCCACCGGCCGCAGTTCTTCACGTAGTTGCTCGGTTGTCTTGTTGATGCTCTGCAGGTATTCATCCATACCCCGCCCGGACATCTGAAGCTGTCTTACCTGTTCGTTGAGAATACGGTTGATTTCCAGTTCCACCAGGACCGGCGGGTATTCCACCCTGGACTGCTCGATGGCGGTATTAATCACCTTTTCCTCGAAATCCATCCTGACACGCTCCTCACCTCTTGCCTGTAAACTCTTCACTACTTCCTCGCGGAGTGCGTCTATCGTCTTAAAGTCGGGAGAGACCTGCCCGGCTAACTCGTCATTGAGTTCGGGGAGCTTTTCTTCCTTGATTTCGGACAGCTTTACTTTAAAATGGCCTTCCTTCCCGGCTACCTTGTCGTTGGGATAGTCTTCCGGAAAGCTGAGGGTAAATTCCTTTTCCTCCTCTTTCTTCATACCGACTATCTGGTCGGAAAATCCCGGCGCCGGGGACATCAGGTCTTTCAGTACCTGAATCTGTGCCCCTACTTTCTGAACGTAAGGTTTTTCCTCGACCATACCGTTAATGTCGATAATAGCCAGGTCGTCGTAGTCCAGCGGCCTGTCAACGGGCTCCCAGGTGGCGTGCTGGTGGCGCAGCTCTTCTATCACGGAATTGATATTTTCATCCGTTATGTCAACCGGCTCCGGCGTCACCCGGATACTAGCGTAGTCCCCCAGTTCTACCGCAGGAGTCAGAGGCACAACCGCCTTGAAAATCAACGGGTCGGTTTGAGTTATCTCCATGTCCGGCTGGGCAAATGGTTCTATTTCCTGCTCTTTAAGGGCCTGCTCGTAGGCCTGGGGAAGCATGCGGTCGAGCGCTTCTTCGAGGAGCCTGGGTTTTCCCAAATGGTGTTCCACTACCTCGCGCGGGGCTTTACCCTTACGGAATCCGGGGATATCGGCTTTTTGCGCCAGGTGCCGGTAGGCGTCCTGCAGTGATGTTTCCATTTCGGCAGGCTCCATCTCGACGGTGATGTATGCCTGGCGGTTCTCTTCTTTCTCTTTCGTTACTTTCAAACTTCCTCCATAAAGCTACTCGTCTTCCTGCAAACGGATGTGTAATTCATCCAGCTGCTCTTCGGTAACCGGCGAAGGAGACCCAAAGGTTAAGTCCATGGCGCTCTGTGTCTTGGGGAAGGCCATTACCTCCCTGATGGTCTCCTCCCCTGCCAGCAGCATAACCGTGCGGTCGATGCCGGGGGCGATACCACCGTGAGGCGGGGCTCCGTAATCGAATGCCTCCAGCATATGCCCGAAGAGGCTGTTTATCTGTTCGTCGTTATAACCCAGCAGCCTGAAAATCTTTCTCTGCAGCTCCGCTTTGTGGATTCTGATACTGCCGCTGGCCAGTTCGTAGCCGTTGCATACCAGGTCGTAGTTCTTACCGAATACCTTCTCCGGAGCACTGTCCAGAAGCGGGATATCTTCGTCCCGCGGCCCGGTAAAGGGATTATTGGCCGGTTCCCAGCGCCCCGTTTCTTCATCGCGTACCAGCAGCGGAAAATCAACGACCCAGCCGAACGCCAGAACATTCGGGTCGGTCATCTCAAGACGCCGCGCCATTTCGCGGCGGAGCACATCCAGCGCCGGATAGATTTTTTCCGGTTCGCCGGCGACGATGAGCAGCAGGTCACCTTTAGCTGCCCCACACCGCCCGGCCATTTCTTTGACATGCTCTATAGTCAAATACTTGGCGGCTACCGACTTCACTTCGTCCAGGGACAGTCCTTCCAGTCCGCCGCCCTTACTACCCAGTGAGATAGTCAGTAAACCCTTGGCGCCGGCGTTCAGCACCAGTTTATTTAACTCGTCCAGCTGGTGGCGACTGTACTCGCCGCAGCCGGGAGCGGAGATACTTTTTACTTTACCACCATTATCTATCGCCGTCCGGAAAATAGCGAAGTCGGTCTGCGCGGCAATATCGGTCAGGTCGGCTAACTCCAGACCGTAACGCAGGTCCGGCTTGTCCGACCCGTAACGCTCCATGGCCTCGGTATAGGTCATCTTCGGGAATGGTTTTATTAACTTGATTTCGGGCTTTATAGTCTCAACCATGGAGGTATACAGTTCTTCAATCAGGTTTAATATTTCATCCTGCGCAACGAAGCTCATTTCAATATCAAGCTGGGTATGCTCCGGCTGGCGGTCGGCACGCGTGTCCTCGTCGCGAAAGCAGCGGGCGACCTGGTAGTATTTCTCCATGCCGGCAACCATCAGGAGCTGCTTAATCTGCTGGGGCGACTGTGGTAGAGCGTAAAAGTGACCGGGGTGAACACGACTGGGCACCAGGTAATCCCTGGCTCCCTCCGGCGTGCTCTTGAGCAGGATTGGCGTTTCCACTTCGATAAATCCCCTGGCATCCAGGAAATCGTGCATGAACCTGGTCACCCGGTGTCGCAGTAGCAGGTTCTCTTTCATGCGGGGTCGCCGCAGGTCTAGGTAGCGGTATTTCAAGCGCAGGTTTTCATCGACCTCCACTTCTTCATTGATGTAAAAGGGAGGCGTATTGGACGTATTGAGTATCCCGGTATCCTTGACTACTATCTCGATGTCGCCGGTGGGTATGCTGGAATTCTCGGTGCCCGCCGGACGCGCTACCACCTCGCCAGTAACCGTGACGACGTATTCGTTGCGCATTTCTTCGGCGGTTTTCAGGCTTGACGGCGAGATCTCCGGGTTGAATACCGTCTGAACGACCCCTTCCCTATCCCGCAGGTCGATGAAAATAAGCCCGCCATGGTCGCGCCTGCGATTCACCCATCCGGCCAGGGATACTTCACTGCCGATGTGTTCTTTTCTTAATTCACCACAGGAATGAGTCCTGAGCAAAGTTGTCTCCTCATTGACAGATGTCCTCACTGTTGATTATAGCTTATACCAGTAGGTGCTTCAACAATGGCGCACCGACCGTCATTAACGAAAATTCATTTCTCCGGGGTATTGACAAAAATCTCATTCAATGTTATCCTTAATATTGTTGATTAAAACGGTCAACAATGTCATAACGGGTGATGAAAAGCAACGAGCCCTAATACGGTTGTATTTAGGCGTCGGCTCTGCTACAATGTTATGTAATCCCGCCGGTAACAGTCAGTTGGGAAAAAGGGGAACAGTTAAGTGGCCAAGACAATAGCGGAGATAAACGAGAAAATTAAAGAGGGAAAAGCCGTAGTCTTCACTGCTGAAGAGATAATCGACGTTGCCCGGGAAAAAGGCGTCAAAAAGGCAGCCCAGGAAGTAGACGTGGTCACCACGGGCACTTTCGGTATTATGTGTTCCTCAGGAGCCTACTTCAACATAGGGCACTCAACGCAGCGTATTAAGCTGGGGGGAGGCCGTGCTTACCTGAATGATGTCCCCGCTTATACCGGACTGGCGGCGGTCGACCTGTTCCTGGGGGCTAATGCACTGCCCGATGACGACCCGAGAAACAGGATACATCCCGGCGAATTTATTTACGGCGGGGGTCACGTTATCGAGGAACTGGTGGCCGGCAAGGATGTACGGCTGGCAGCCACGGCTTACGGCACGGACTGCTATCCGCGTAAGCGGCTGGAGACCCTGATTAATATCAAAGACATTAACGAGGCGGTGCTTTTTAACGTCAGGAACGCCTATCAGAACTATAACGTGGCCGTGAACCTTTCTAATAAGACAATCTATACGTATATGGGCGTGTTAAAGCCCCACCTGGGTAATGCCAATTATAGTTCGGCGGGACAGCTGTCGCCGTTGTTCAACGACCCCTATTACAGGACAATCGGCATCGGCACGAAGATATTCCTCGGGGGAGGTATCGGTTTCGTTGCCTGGCAGGGCACCCAGCATAACCCCGGCGTACCCCGCACCGAAAAGGGAATACCCAAAGAGGGCGCCGGCACGCTGGCGGTCATCGGGGACCTCAAGCAGATGAGCCCGCGCTGGCTGGTGGGTAGCAGCGTGCTCGGTTACGGGTGCAGCCTGACGGTAGGTATCGGGGTGCCGATTCCTATACTGGACGAAGAAATGCTGGAATATACCGCCGTAACCGATGCGGATATCTACGCGCCGGTTATAGATTACTCGGATGCTTTTCCCAATAATAAACCGGGGAAACTGGCCGAGGTCACGTATGCCGAGCTAAAGAGCGGCAGGATAAAGGTCAACGGAAAAGCTGTGCCGACCGCCTCCCGCTCCAGCTATCCCAGGGCGGTGGAAATAGCCGCCGCGCTCAAGGAGTGGATACAAACGAGTAAATTTTTACTCACGGAGTCGGTACAGCCGCTGCCCGGCGCGGAGTCCGGCGTGGGTGTCAAGCCACTCAACGAACGACCTATCGAGTATTAACTGGAGAATTAAAATAAATGACTGTTTCGAAAAGAATTGTATTGCGTTTTCCCAGGCGACTGGTAGAGCGACCGATAGTATATCGTCTGGTCAAGGACTACGACCTTGAATTAAATATTCTCAAGGCTTCGATTACTCCTGAAGAGGAAGGGCTGCTGGTGCTGGAGCTCAAGGGAGATCAGAAGGAGTATGATAAAGGCGTCGATTTCCTGATTAAAGCGGGCGTTAAGATTCAGTCACTCAGTCAGGACGTGACGCGCAACGAGGAAAGGTGCAACCATTGCGGCGCCTGTATCACCGTCTGCCCTACCGGCGCTTTCCGGGTCGACCCGAAAACTAGGGAAGTACTGTTCGATAATGAGAAATGCATCGCCTGCGGACTCTGTATCCCCGCCTGCCCGCCGCGTGCCATGGAAGTGCATTTTTAGTACGTGAAAGAGGAAACCTTTCAGCCGAGGACATACCGGCACTGGATTGAAGGTAAAGACCTGGTGCCGTTCGACGTGACGGTTAAAGAGACCGGTTTATTTATCCGCGCCTCTGACAACTTGCAGAAAAAAGCCCGCCGCCTGGTGCTGAAATACCGCCGTCAGCTTGAGGATTATATCGAACGCAACCCTGCCTTTACCGCTTCGCTTGAGCCCTTCTCCATTTCGAAAGACGCGCCATCTATTGTGAAGCAAATGGCGGAGGCGGGCGAGAAAGCGGGTGTCGGGCCGATGGCGGCGGTGGCCGGAGCCATCGCGGAGTGCGTCGGGCGGGAGCTACTGGAATTTTCGCCGGAGATAATCGTGGAAAACGGCGGCGATATTTTTATTAAAACTATCCGAAAAAGGACGGTCGGCGTATACGCCGGCGACTCGCCGTTGACGGGGAAAATCGGCCTTGAAATAGAGTCTGAGGATACTCCCCTGGGAATCTGTACGTCATCGGGAACGGTGGGTCATTCGTTAAGCTTTGGCAGGCCCGATGCCGTGGTGGTGCTTTCCGCTTCTACAGCCCTGGCTGATGCCGCGGCTACGGCTATCGGCAATAGAGTCAATCAGTCCACTGATATCGATGCCGCCATCGAATTCGGACGAAGCATAGATGGCCTGAAAGGCATCGTCATCATCGTCGGGAAAAGCGTGGGCGCCTGGGGAGAAGTAAAACTCTGCGAAACGTCCGTCTAAAGGAGCGTTTGCGTTACTTATCTCTCGATATGCAACTCCAGCTTATTGACGGCACTTTCCACGCCCTTTAACGGCGCGACCATACCCTCGATGGTGCTTTTAATTATCTCCACGGGGAAATACTTGAGCGGAACGTCGGTGCCGTTAAGAGTAATCGTTACCTGCCCCTCATTGTCAATAATGAGTCCCAGGGTTTTGATTTCGCCCGTGTCATTCAGGCTGGAAATCATGCCACCCGCGACGTGGTCCAGGTAGTTCTCGACAAAGTAGTCGAGGTCGATGGGCATATCGTTAACGGAAAGGCTTACCTGTCGGGTCATTTGTTTTTCTCCTTTTGTCGGTTTATATATCGGTGAAGTCGCGTTGTCTCACGGTTGCCGTAATAAGTATAACATAGCGGGTTACGGCCTAGCCAGAATTCACTATATGTCTAAGAATGCACATGGTGGACGCGGAGCAGTGCCCAGCCGGTGCCGCCGAGAGCCAGCCCGGTGACAATCATGAAAGCGCCGCTGGCCAGGGCTACCTGAATGAGACCGAAGGCTGCTACTGCCAGGTACAGGTAGTTCTCGAGGTTCATTGCTTGGGCGTAAGATAAATGAGCGGGATTGGTCGGGTCATAACGTCCGCCATCCAGCAGTGCCTGATAAGTCGGTGCTATATTACGGCGGTGTTCGGCAATGACGTCGGCGGCTCCCTGCGCGGCATCGATATCGGTTACCAGAGTATATTCATCAGGATTATCGGGGTCAAGAGCCAGGGTAACTTCCTCTATCTCCATCCTCTCCACGATAAGGTTGTTCTTGGCAAACCCCTGACCGAGGAA
>JAUWGD010000127.1 GCA_030606585.1 Dehalococcoidales bacterium
GACAGTGAGAAGGCATGGCATGATTATAAAAATATGCTGGAGTCCTACAACCAGGAAGTCGCAAGATACAATCAGGAAATAAGCGGCAAGGTATATACCATCGGTTCTTCCGAAGAGAAAAGAGTATCGGCCTGGAAAAACGATCTGCTTCAGCAGGAACAAACACTCGACAGGCTGGAAAAAGAGCTGGGCGAGCACTGGTACGAATCGGAGTTTTCATCGTATACTGTTGAGGACGTGCACGTTCACTGGTAGTGGTGCAATATTGATATATATCGTATAATGAAGCGTTCTTAAAACTTGCCATACGGAGGCGTACCCTGAGAATATTAGTAGTTGGCAGCGGAGCCAGAGAACACACCCTCGTCTGGAAGCTGTCCCAGAGCCCCAGGGTTGACGAAATATTCGCCGCTCCCGGCAACGCCGGGACAGCCAAGCTCGCTCAAAACCTGGATATTAAGGCTGAGGATATCGATGCGCTGCAAAAAAAGGTCAAAGACATCAAGATTGACCTTACCGTCATCGGCCCGGAGGGACCCCTGGCGGCTGGCATCGCCGATAAGTTTATCTCCAGCGGTATGGCCGTCTTCGGCGCCAGCCAGGGCGCCGCCGAGATAGAGTCGAGTAAGGTCTTCGCCAAGGAGTTGATGCAGCAACACGGCATCCCCTGCGCTCAGAGCGCCAGCTTCTCCGACCTGGAAAAAGCGAAAGCGTATGCACAGGGGCAGACCCCTCCCATTGTTATCAAGGCCGATGGCCTGGCCGCCGGCAAGGGAGTCATTATCGCCGAATCCGTCACCGAAGCCGAGGAGGCACTCACCGCCATAATGAAGGCCAAGTCCTTTGGCGCCGCGGGCAACAGGGTTGTAGTCGAAGAGCACCTCTACGGCCGGGAGATGAGCTTCTTCAGCTTTACCGACGGTCATACGGTCGTCCCGACGGTACCCGCCTGCGACTACAAGCGCATATATGACGGCAACAAGGGGCCGAATACCGGCGGGATGGGCAGCTATAGTCCTCCCCCGTTTTACAGCGAGGTGCTGGGCCACATTATCATCAAGACCATCATGGAACCGACTGTCCTGGCCCTGGCGGATGAAGGCCGAATGTATAAAGGCATCCTCTACGGCGGCCTGATGATTATCAATAATAAAATGCCAAAAGTGATAGAATTTAACGCCCGCTTCGGCGACCCCGAGGCGCAGGTTGTCCTGCCCCGGCTGAAAACCGACCTGGTGGACATCATGATGGGAGTGGTCAATAACGAACTCAATACAATGGACATAGAATGGAGCGAGGATGCCTGTGTCGGTGTCGTTATGGCATCCGGGGGCTACCCGGGGAAATACCAGACCGGCTTTGAAATCAACGGCCTGGATGATGTCGACGATGACATCATGGTGTTTCACGCCGGAACGAGAGTCAGTCCGGAAGGACAAGTAATGACCAGCGGCGGCCGTATCCTCACGGTAGCAGCCACCGGCAAGGACCTGGCGGAAGCCAGAGAAAAAGTCTATCAAAATATAACCCGTATCAAGTTCGAAGGATGTCACTACCGTAAAGATATAGCGGATATCAAATAATCTCAGAGTGAGGTAAACAATATGCCACTTGTTGGTGTTGTTATGGGTTCCAAGTCCGATGCCGGGACGCTGCAGTCGGCGCTGGACGTTTTAACGCAGCTCGGTATCGACCATGAGGTTAATATCATATCAGCCCACCGCACGCCGGAAAAGGCCAAGCAATACGCCCAGTCCGCCCGTGAAAGGGGCATTGAAGTCATTATTGCCGCAGCCGGTATGGCGGCACATTTGCCGGGCGTCCTGGCCAGCTGGACTACGCTGCCGGTGATAGGCATACCCATGTCCAGTGGTGAGCTTAATGGTGTGGACGCACTCTATTCCATAGTACAGATGCCCGCCGGCATACCGGTCGCCTGCATGGCCATCGGCAGCGCCGGAGCCAAGAACGCCGCTTACCTGGCGGCAGAGATACTGGGGCTGAAACATGATAAAATCAGACAGGCGTACGATAAATACCGGAGCGAATTACAAGGAGAAAGCAAATGATTGAGCGTTATTCGCGACCCGAAATGAAAAAGGTATGGTCGGACGAGAACAAGTATGAGAAGTGGCTTGAAGTTGAAATAGCCGTCTGCGATGCCTGGGCCGAACTCGGTGTTATTCCGCGGAAAGCCCTCCCCAAGATAAAACTGGCCAAGTGCAATCTCAAGCGCATGGAGGAGATTCTCAAAGAGACGCACCACGATGTGACCGCCTTTCTAGGCTCCGTAGCCGAAAGCCTCGGCGAGGAATCACGCTTTATTCACCTTGGCCTGACCTCCTCCGACGTCATCGATACCGCCACCAGCCTGCAACTGGTGGAAGCCTCCGATATCCTGATTCAGGATGTTAAAGAGCTCACGGCGGTCCTGGCACAGAGGGCGATTGAGCATAAATACACGGTGATGATAGGCCGCACCCACGGCATACATGCCGAGCCGACATCATTCGGTCTGAAGGTGGCCCTCTGGGTTGAAGAAATGCGGCGGAACCTGCACCGGCTGACCGAAGCTAAAAAGATAATCTCCGCAGGTAAAATATCCGGGGCTGTCGGCACCTACGCCACGGTGACCCCGGATGTCGAACAAAAAGCCTGCCGCAAGCTGGGACTGGACCCCGCCCCGATATCAAACCAGGTGCTCCAGCGCGACCGCCATGCCCAGTTTATCACCACTCTTGCCATCATGGCCGGCTCGCTGGAGAAGTTCGCCACAGAAATCAGGGCTCTACAAAAAACCGAGGTCAGAGAGGTCGAAGAGCCTTTCAGCACCGGACAGACCGGGTCGTCGGCCATGCCCCACAAACGTAATCCGGAACTCTGCGAGCGGGTATCCGGGCTGGCGCGACTGGCCCGCGGCTGTGCGCTGACATCGCTGGAAAACATCTCTCTCTGGCACGAGCGCGATATCAGTCACTCCTCCAACGAGCGTATCATCCTGCCCGACGCCTGCCTGGTGCTGGACTATATCCTGGCACTCTTTACCTCGGTAATGAAAAGGCTGCAGGTCTATCCACACCGCATGAAAAAGAACCTCGACCTTACCCGCGGTCTGGTTTTTTCACAGAGAGTCATGCTGGCCCTTATCGGTAAAGGGCTGAGCCGTCAAGATGCCTATAAAATGGTACAGAGAAACGCAATGAAGTCATGGAAGAGTAACCGGAACTTCCTGACCCTGCTCAAGGCCGATAATCAAGTAATCGCTGCGATATCGGTAGAGGAACTCGAGGCGTTATTCGATTACCAGCACTACCTGCAACACGTTGACGAGATTTTCCAGAGGCTGGGCCTGACCAAGTCGCAATGGCAGGGAATCATGCCGGATACTATAGAGCTGGGCCCGCGGGCTATATAGTCTGAAAGCCTGTTTATCAGGAGATAACCGGAGTAGAAAGGCATAATTATGAAGACCGTATTATTAGAAACAGACCTGCCGCTGCCGATGTTCATTCGCGGTAAAGTACGCGATACTTACGACCTCGGCAGCCACCTGCTTTTGGTAGCCACCGACCGCATCTCCGCTTTTGACGTGGTGCTTCCCAACGGCATCCCGCTTAAGGGCCACGTGCTGAATCGACTTTCTTCTTTCTGGTTCCGGCGCACAGGAGAGATTATACCCAACCACATGACCGAGGCTATCGACGACGTACACAGCCTCGATTCTTACCTGCCCGCCGAAAAGCGTTTCGCCTACCCGCTAAATCTCCGGGGACGCTCCATGGTCGCCAAGAAAGTGAAACGTATCCCGGTGGAATGCGTGATCCGCGGCTATATCTCGGGGTCGGCCTGGGCGGAATACAAGGAGCACGGCACGGTTTCGGGCAATCCCATGCCCGAGGGACTCAAGGAAAGCCAGGAACTGGAGCAACCGATATACACCCCCACCACCAAGGCGGAGACCGGTCACGACATGCCAATTACCAACGCTGAAATTATCAGGCTGATTGGCATGCGCACCGCCCTGGAGATAGAGGAGAAGAGCCTGGCTCTCTATAACTATGCCCGTGAATACGCTATAAACAAGGGTATAATCATCGCCGACACCAAGTTCGAGTTCGGCATCGATAACGGCCGGCTGATACTGATTGATGAAATACTGACACCCGACTCATCGCGCTTCTGGGATGCCGGGCAATACAAACCGGGAAAGTCCCAGGAGAGCTTTGACAAGCAACCCGTCCGCGACTGGCTGACTGCCTCCGGGTGGAACAAGGAACCACCCGGTCCCGAACTCCCACAGGATGTAATCGAAGCAACAACAAAGAGATACATGCAGGCCTACGAAAAAATAACGGGTCGGCAACTAGCTATTCTGGATAACCCCTAGCCTTCCAGATACTCTTTGGTGCTGGGCAGTTCTCCGCTGATACGCTGGTCAATCATAGTGGCAGCGTCCAGCGCCCGCCCCAGGGCTTTAAAGAGCGCTTCCGCCTTGTGGTGGTCGTTGGTGCCCCGGATAATGGAAGCATGCAGGTTCATTTTAGCCTCATTCGCGAATGATTCCAGGAAGTGGCGGACAAGGTCGGCAGGAAAGCCGGGCATATCATTTCCCGTAAAATTCAGGTCCAGTACTGCATAGCCCCGTCCGCCGATATCCACCGCCACCGTTACCAGGGCTTCATCCATCGGTACCGTAATATCAGCCATGCGTACGATGCCCTTCTTTTCTCCCAGAGCTTCGCCGAAGGCCTGCCCCAAACAAATCGCCACGTCTTCCACGATGTGATGCGCGTCATCACCGGTGGCCGTCAGCTTTATGTCAAATAATCCGTGCTTCACCATCGCCGATAATAGGTGGTCGAAGATACGTATTCCCGTATTGATATCCCATTTCCCGCTACCGTCGATATCCAGTTCCACATTGATATTCGTTTCTTTCGTTTCCCGCCGGATGACGGATTTCCTGCCTTCAACCACCGCCTTAGCCAGCAATTTCATGGCGCCCTTGAGAAACATGCCGCCGACCGGTATCTTACCTGTGCGCGTTCTCTGATAAAGCGGCCGACTGCACCCTATTTTCCCGGCCATCTGCTG
>JAUWGD010000143.1 GCA_030606585.1 Dehalococcoidales bacterium
ACATAAGGAAGAAGTCCTTATTTACACACCCTTCGACTTCCCGCTGGATGGAGACAAGACGTCTGAAATTGAAATCAAGCGCCGTGGTAAAGAAAAAAACATAGCCGAGATGAACGTGGTCGAAATCGACTGGGAAGGCAATCCGGCCTATCTGGTTTCTCTACACAATATCACGGGACGCAAGCAGGCGGAGATGCAAATTCAGCATCAAAATGAATTCCTGAACAGCGTATTTGAATCTCTCACTTATCCTTTCTTTGTTATAGATGCTAACGACTATACCATTAAAATTGCGAATCAAGCCACGACATTTAATAAGACATCAGAAGCCGTAACCTGTTATGCCGCTGTCCATAATCGAAATGAACCGTGTACGGGAGTGATTCATAACTGTCCCCTCAAAGAGGTTAAGCGTACTAAAAAACCCACCGTAGTAATTCATGAACATAATGATGAACACGGTAATCCCAGGCATGTTGAAGTCCATGGCTTCCCCCTTTTAGACGCTGAGGGAAATGTCACCCAGATGATAGAGTATTATCTGGATATTACCGAGCGCAAGCGGGCTGAGGAGAAACTACGAGAGTCGGAGGAGAGACTAAAAGCGTATTTGGAAGGCGCTCCCGATGGTGTTTATATCAATGATACAAAGGGTACACTCCTCTATGGCAATAAAAAGGCGGAGGAGCTAACAGGCTACACAAAGGAGGAACTGCTAGGCACTAATTTCCTCAAGAATAACATCCTCCCGGTAAAGTATTTGCCCAAAGCCGGCAAGACACTGGCGCGTAGTATGATGGGGAAACCAACCGGCCCGGATGAATTCGAACTGAACAGGAAGGATGGTAGCCGTGTATGGGTGGAGATAAACAGCACCCCGATTAAACAAGAGGGAGAATTAAGAATCATTGGCTTTGTCCGCGACATCACCGAGCGTAAGCAGGCGGATGAGGCTCTAAGAGAGTCAGAAGAGAAGTTCTCCAAAGCCTTCCATCAAAGTCCGGAAGTAATCGTAATATCCGGTCTCAGAAACGGCACCATGCTGGAGGTCAATGATACTTTCCTCCGCCTTACCGGCTATACCAGCGAGGAGATTATCGGTAAAAAATCCTCCGAGCTGGGCATCTGGGCTAACATAGAAGACCGTAACGTGATGACAAACATGTTAAGAGAAAAGGGTATAGTCAGCAACGAGGAATTCCAATTCCGCATGAAATCAGGCGAGATACGCATCTGGCTATTCTCGGCAGAAATCATCAATATCGGCAACGAACCATGCATACTCTCCGTGACGACCGATATCACCGAACGCAAGAAGACGGATGAGGCACTCCGCTTTTCAGATGCCGCCTTTAAGTCCATCCACGAAAGCGTTATCGCGACGGACACGGACTTCACTGTCACGCAATGGAATAACATTAGCGAACAAATTTACGGAATAAAGGCATCCGAGGCTATCGGCAAAAAGCTGCTCGATATCATCGAGATAGTAGAAACGCTTCCCGGTGAAAACAACAAACGATTCAAGCTGCTGGAAGACAACGGCTACTACCAGGAGGAGCAGCTGCACCGGACCAGGCACGGTGAGGTATGGGTCGATGTGAGTGTGCAGGCGATAGAGGGTAACGGCAAATGCTACGGATGGGTAGCGCTGGCTTCAGCCATAACTCAGAGGAAGATGGCCGAGGAAGCCATGAAACGGAGCGAGGAAAAATACCGCGAGCTCATCAGCGGCTCAAACGACGCCATTATATCCACCGACTCGCAGATGAGGGTTCTCATATGGAACCAGGGAGCCGAAAGAATATTCGGCTATAAAGAGAAAGAAATACTCGGTCAATACATCATTAAGATTGTCCCGGAGATATACAAAGGCGCACATGAGAAAGGGTATGCTAAATTCTTGAAAACCGGCTCGGGACGACTCTTAGGCAAAATAACAGAAATCGTTGGTCTAAGGAAAGATGGGACTGAGGTTACGGTTGAACTCTCCCTGTCAGCAAGAAAAACCGGAGAAATTTATATCACCACGGCCATAATCAGAGATATCACGGAACGTAAAGAGACCGAGGAAAAGCTGCGTAAAATCGACGAAATGAAGTCGGAATTCCTCTCCAACGTCTCACACGAGCTGCGCACGCCGATGCAGTCGATAAGCGGCTTCACCAAGCTCATTCTGAGTGGTAAAGTACCCGACTCCGCCACCCAACAGGAATTCCTGCAGATTATCGACCGTGAAACCGTGCACCTCGGTAATCTCATCAACAGCCTGCTGGACATGTCGCGGCTGGAATCCGGTCGATTTCAGATAAATAAGCAACTCATGCCGATACGTGACGTTATTCTTGACTCCGTGAAGAGCTTCCACACCCTGGCCCGCGATAAAGACATTAACCTTCACGAAGATATTCCCGCCCGACTACCGGAAATGGAGATAGACGGCGAACGCATCAGGCAGGTTATCATCAACCTGCTCAGCAACGCCATCAAATACAGCGACCCCGGTGGCAGTGTCACGATTAAGGTAGAGAAACATGTCAAGGAGCTATTATTCCTTGTCACCGACCATGGAGTCGGTATGTCCGAGGAATCCTTTCAGCACCTCTTCGAGAGGTATTACAGAGCCGAAGATAAACTCGCCAGAGGTGGGACGGGACTGGGACTATATATCACCAAGCAGATAATCGAAGCACATGGCGGACGAATCTGGGCAGAAAGCAATTTGGGCGAAGGCAGTACCTTCAGCTTTACCCTGCCGCTTTACATTAAAGGAGGAAACGGTCATGACAAAGAAAATACTGGTCATCGAAGACGACCCGGCCATCTCAAGACTGGTGGATTATTCACTAAGGCATGAAGGTTATGAGGTAGTCTCGGCATCAAACGGCCTGGAAGGGATAAGGAAAGCACATAATGATAGGCCTGACCTCATCATCCTGGATGTTATGCTTCCGGGCATGGACGGCTTTGAAATCTGTCACCGCCTGCGGGCCGAAACCGCTACGGCGCAGCTGCCCATTTTAATGTTCTCGGCCAAAGCCCAGGAGATAGACAAAGACACCGGGCTGAAAGTAGGCGCCGATGATTACCTGCCCAAACCCGCCGCCCCGGCGGAAATAATAAACCGGGTAGAAGCCCTGCTGGCTAAAAAGAAACGCCCCGCACCAACCCAGGAGAAGGTGAGTGGATAACGATAAAGACAAATCCTTTGCCACGGATAGGGTCGCCAAGAAGAGTCTGGGCGAGATGCTGGTTGAGGAGAACCTAATCACCCCGGCACATCTGGAGAGCGCCATAGTGCTACAGCAACAACAGGGAGGTAAACTCAGCGATATCCTGATAAAACAGGGCCTGGTTCAAGCCGAGCAACTGGCTATCGTCATGAGCATCAAGCTTAACCTGCCGTTGATCGACCTGAAGAGACACGCGATACAACCCCAGGCGCTCAGTCTTATCCCCGAAGATATGGCCCGGAAACACGCGCTCATTCCGCTTGATATCGTTAACGACTCCCTGATGGTGGTTATGGCCGACCCCGAGGATATCCGTACCATAGAAGACGTAAGGGCCCAGGCCAAGATGAGGGTCGAGGTAGCGCTTGGCATACGCTCCGATATCGAGCGGGCTATCGACCTCAATTACAGGTCGAGCGGCGCCATCGAGAAACATGTAAGTCAATTTACCCCAACCGCCGCGGAAAAAACCGACGATACGGAGACTTTAACCGCCAGGACGCCGATTGCGGAGACACTCGACCTGCTGATTACCCAGGCCGTCAAGGACCGTGCCTCGGACGTCCACATCGAACCGCAGGAAGACAGACTCAGGATTCGCTACCGGATTGACGGCATTCTGCATGACATGTTTGCCTTTCCGCTCAGCGTCCACACTCCTCTGGTGTCACGCGTAAAAATACTATCCGAGATGGACATCTCCGAGCAGAGGCGCCCCCAGGACGGGCAATTCTCCATTAAACTGGGCGGCAACGAAGTTGATATCCGCGCCGCTACCATGGAGACGCCCTATGGCGAGAGGGTTACCCTGAGGATTCTGGACAAGTCCCTGGCACTCTTTACACTGACCGAACTTGGTTTTCAACCGTACGTTCTTAAGAAGTACAAGGCAATGCTGAAGAGTCCTATCGGTATGATGCTGGTGAGCGGCCCTACCGGCTCCGGTAAAACGACCACCCTCTACGCATCTATTAACGAGCTGGACCGCAACGAGCGGAATATTATGACTATCGAAGACCCAATCGAATATAGCTTCATGGACATCAACCAGACCCAGGTAAATGTTAAGGCCGGGAT
>JAUWGD010000034.1 GCA_030606585.1 Dehalococcoidales bacterium
ATGCACGGGCACCGCTACCGCGTGGTGGTGAAGGTAGAGGCTTCAGAATTGAATGATATCGGCCTGGCTTACGATTTTACCGATTTGAAGCGGCACCTGAGCGATATCCTGGCGCGGTTCGACCATACCTGTCTTAACGACGTGCCGCCGTTCGATAAGATTAATCCGTCGGCGGAGAATATCGCGACTACCATTTATAATGAATTAAAGGAAAAACTGGTCGGAGAGCCGATAACCATCACCGCCGTAGAGGCGTGGGAGGCCCCGGAGCAGGGCGTATCGTACCTCCCCGATTAGTCGCTTTCCGGCGGCATCAGGTTCGGAACGGTATCCGTGATTGGATAGCTGATATCACACCTGTCGCAATACAGGGTGCCGACGAATATCTCTCCGCCCCCCTCCGCCTCCACGTTAAGCTCCAGCTTGCCCTTGCACACCGGGCAGGCTAATATTTCTAACAATGAACGTTTCATGGCTTGATTATAGCATTAATTTGTATGGGGCGTTTAAGAGGGGCGTCAGCCCCTCTTTTCTTTCCTCCCCCTCTCCTTTGAAACCTCGTAAGGAGAGGGGGATTAAGGGGGTGAGGTAGATAAAATCCTCACCTCGCACAGCCTGCTTCTGCTATAATAAAACTATAATCAACAAGGGAGCATGAAATGACAGAATCCAGCTCTGAAAACTCGTCCGGAACACCAAGGCCGGTCATAGGCCCGCCGGACTTTATGAAATATGAAGCGCGCTATCTGGAATGGGGCAGGGAGCACCCCGATTTTCTATATCAGGCTCACCCCAATTCGATTCGCAGCGGATTCGCGCGTCCCTCCACGGAACGCGCTGGCTCCAGTCCACCCGGCGGGGCACCCCCCATGGGGCCTCCAGGCAGGCCGAACCCTGCCATGCTAAAGACCATGCAGAATCTGCAGAAGGGGATGAGCCAGAGCTGGGAGGATATTGAACAATATTACGATAAGCCGGAACCATCTCTGTATGAACCCAAACCCGGACTCTGGGACGAGTTGTATAAATTCGTCGCGAAGAAGTGGGGTGATGTAAGAATCGGATTCACGGAACTCCCCCGGCAGATGATATTCCGGGATAAGTTCACGCTCTTTCGGTATGCCCTGGTGGTGAGTCAGGAGATGAATAAAGATAAGATAGCCCTTGCCCCTGATTTTCAGGCCGGTCAGGAGGTGATGCGTGTCTACTCAAGTCTTGGTATGGTGGTGAATGATATTGCCCGGTGGCTGCGCAAGAAGGGCGTGCGGTGCCAGAGCAATCATCCCATGGGGGGACTTGTCAATACTCCGTCACTTGCCGGCAAGGCCGGAATGGGCTGGCAGGGCCGCTCCGGAATTCTGGTTACTCCGGAATATGGTCCTCGTGTCCGTCTCGCTCCTGTATTTGTCGAATACAAGTACTTCGAGTTTACTGACAATCATGACCACGAATGGATAACGGAGTACTGTGAACAATGTAAGATTTGCGAGAAGGAGTGTCCGGGACAGGCGATTAACAGTAAGAAGGTGGTCAACGTTGCTGACGTTCCCGGTATAAATACCATATGGACCTGCATTGACCGCGAGAAATGCCTGGGTCCTTTCTCAAGGACAATGGGTTGTTCTGTCTGCATCAAGGTCTGCCCCTTCTCTCAAGGCGATAACACCTACGAGCGACTTAAAGGGACCATCGAGAAGAAAACGACTTAAATTGCCCGGAGCCCCTTGTAGCTATCTGGGAGGTATTCTGTAGTCGGGTTTAACCCCGTCTTGCACCTCACGTAGCTTTGCAGTAAAATAGGGGCAGTTACGCCTGAAAGAACGATGATGATTAATCTTCCCGTGCTGGTCCTTAACCAGAGCTACGAACCGCTGACGGTGTGCCGCGCCCGCCGGGCGGTGGTACTCGTCTACCAGGGTAAGGCGGAGATGCTTGAGGACGGGCTCGGCTACATTCACACTATCAGTGAAACCGTTCCGCTGCCGTCGGTCATACGTCTCTCCCGGATGATTAAACGCCCCCGTCGCGAAAGAAAGATGACTCGCTACGAGATATTCAATCGCGACCGCTATGCCTGCCAGTACTGTGGTGAGCAGAGCCGGCACCTCACCCTAGACCACGTCGTACCGCGCTATCGTGGCGGTCAGCATACCTGGGAAAATGTCGTCAGCGCCTGTGTTGCCTGTAATCGGCGTAAAGCGGGCCGTACGCCCAGGGAAGCCAACATGAAGCTCATCCGGCAGCCTGCTCCCCCCAGGGGTGGCCCCTTCTATATCGTCCCCTATCATTACGTCAGCAAGCGGGACGAGTGGCGTAAGTACCTGTTTCAATAAGAAACGTCGGCGAGAGGCAGTTCTGCCGTAGCTTCGCTATCCATCTCAACCAGCACCGTTTCCTTCAACGGATTACTCCCCACCACGGTGGCCTCGCCCATACGTGTGGATACTCGCTGCCCTACCTTGGGCATTTTCTCCTTCATGAGGCGGTATTGCTCACCCTCGTAGGCCAGGCAGCACATCAGGCGACCGCAGGCCCCGGATATTTTCATGGGATTGAGCGGCAGGTCCTGCTCTTTAGCCATTTTGATGGAGACGGGAGTGAATTCGGTCAGGAAGCTCGTGCAGCACAGCGGTCTGCCGCATCGCCCGAAGCTCCCCAGTAATTTAGCCTCGTCCCGACTGCCCACCTGGCGTAATTCTACTCTGACCTTGAAATTTCCGGTCAGTCGACGTACCAGGTCGCGGAAGTCGACCCTTTCCTCGGCGCTGAAGAGAAACGTCAATCGGCTGCTGTCGAGGTTATATTCGGCGGATAGCAGCTTCATGGGCAGTTGCAGTTCGCCAATCATCTTGCCGCACTCAATCAGGGCTTCCTCCGCCTTGGCGCTGAGTTCCTCCGCCTTGGCGATGTCCTCCGGTTCCGCCTTGCGTATAACCGGGCTCATGTTTTCACCTGTCTCGCTGGCCACTACCTGGTCGGGGGCGATAACAACATGTCCCAGCTCCGTACCGCGGCTTGTCTTTACGACGGCATAGTCGCCCGTTTCCAGCTCTATATCACCGGCGTCGAAGTAATAGACTTTGCCGGCTCTTCTAAAACGTATTCCAACTATATTAGCCATATTTCACGGAAATCCGGTCATCCGGATTTCCCGCGCCACCTCCTTCCTTTACGGGTATATCGAGCATCAGTACCTCCAACGCCAGCCGCGTGTTGACGTTCTGCCTGAGTTGTTCCGCGGCCGACCTGATGCTCTCGATGAAATCCTTCATCTGGTCAAGTCGATAGCCACCGGCCATCTCGACGAGTTCATCCTTACGGTCGATATTAGTTATCATATCATGACGGTCCAGTTTAACCAACATAAGGTCGCGCCAGTAATCGAGCCACAGGTCAAGTATATCGTAGACCGCGCCTCTATTCTGGTTGAACCTTGATGCCAGTTGGGCCACGTAAGCGAAACACTCTACGTAGTCAGCCTTGATAATATCGAGCATCCTGCCCAGTTCCTGGTCGCGCTGCTGAAGCAGGGTGTCATCGCCAGCTGCCGATAACGCCCATCCCGGGCAACCGTGGGAAAGCCCGGCGAGGAGCCTGGCCCGCTCCGGTTCTATACCCAGTCTGTCTATCAAAGCCGTAGCTTCCTCGGCAACGGACAGCGGCGGCAGTTCCAGGCGTTGACAGCGCGAGATTACGGTAGTCGGCAATAACCTGTCGTTTACCGTTAATAAGATAAAGGTCACCTTATCTGCCGGCTCCTCGAGTGTCTTCAGCAGGCGATTGGCCGCCGGAAGCGAGAGCAGTTCCGCGGGGTCAATGATAAATACCTTGTGCTTCCCCTCGAATGGTGGTAAGTTGGCATCGTGCTGAAGGTCTTCTATCTGCCCGATACTTATTAACATAGCCTCGCCGGTATCCTCGTTCCGGTTCAGACCGATAACCTGGACATCGGAGTGACTCCCCGCTTTTATCTTTTCACAGGAAGCGCACTTGAGGCAGGGGCGTTCGTCGGCTTCACAGTTAAGCGCCTGCGCCAGATGTACGGCCAGGGTCATCTTGCCGACATGGGACGGCCCGACAAACAGGTAGGCGTGGGCCAGATTGCCTGATTCCAGACTATGCTGCAACAGAGAGACCGCGCGGGTCTGTCCGATTATCTGCCACATTAAGAGTCACCTCGTTAAACGATATCACACTGGGTCAGGTCTTGAAGTGTTTCCCGGCGCCGGATGAGGCGGGCGTTACCTTCCCTGACGAAGACAATGGCCGGACGGCAGGACGCGTTATAGTTGCTCTGCAGCGATATACAGTAGGCGCCGCTGCCGGCTATTGCCAGGATATCGCCGGCATTGAGCTCGGGCATGCTGATGTCATTAATCAGGATATCGCCCGACTCGCAGTACTTTCCAGCAATAGTGACCTCACCGGTTTCCTTTGCCGAGACTCTATTGGCTGCCAGTGCTTCCTGTCTGGCGCCGTACATCGGCTGGCGGATATTATCGCCCATGCCGCCGTCCACGCAGACGTAGCGACGTATGCCCGGTATATCCTTTATCACCCCCACCCGGTACAATGCCACCCCGGCCAGGGCAACTATCGCCCTGCCCGGCTCTATAATCAGCTTCGGCGGTGAGAGCTTCAGTTCGCGGCACTGGCTGGTAACCTTGTTCGCTATTACTTCAGCCCAGGTGGAGATAGGCGGTGGTGTTTCATCCAGCGTGTACTGCACGCCGAATCCCCCGCCGATACTCAGCGCCTTAATCTCGAAGTTGTGCCTCTGCTTTATCTTTGCCGCGTACTCGAGCATGACTTCAATAGCCTTCTCGTAAGGCTCCATCTCGAAGATTCCCGAGCCGATATGGAAGTGCAGGCCGTCAACGTTCAGATTGGGTGCGGCCAGGGCCGTGGCGACCGCCTCGTCCCAGGTCGACCGTGTAAAGCCGAACTTGGAATCTACCGTACCGGTAGTATTGTACTTGTGGGTATGCGCATCTATGCCCGGCGATAGCCGCAGCAGGATATCGACCTTCCTCTCGCCGGCGATTTTTATTAACATTTCGAGTTCATGCGGGTTGTCCACCACGATATGGGCGACACCGCATTGAACAGCCATTTCAAGTTCTTCCGCCGACTTGTTGTTGCCGGGGAAATGTATCCTCCCGGCGGGGAAATCCACCGAGAGAGCGATGCCCAGCTCCCCGCCCGACACAACGTCAAGGTCGAGCCCCTCCTCTTTTACAAGCTGCAGCATAGCCTGGCTGGTAAAGGCCTTGGCGGAGTAGCAGACAATAGTATCGGGATAACGTTGCCTGAATTCCGTCTTAAACTCGGCGCACCGGCTACGCAGGTCTGCTTCATCAAAGACGTAGAGGGGCGTGCCGAACTCCTCGGCCAGCCCCACGCTGTCACAGCCGCCGATTACCAGGTGGTCTTTTTGATTGACCCCGGTTGTCTGCGGGAATAGACCCAGTCTCGGGATATTCTGGTTACTCGCCATCTTTACCTCTCACCATAATGTTAGCAGCGCCCACGTACGAAGTCAATGTAAGTCTACCCTGTTTCACGCCTCTCCTTGCCTGAAAGAGCACAGAGGTGCTAAAATTACAAAAGCACCATCCGAAGAGCCCCGTTCTTTGCTGGAAGATGTTCCCCCCCAAATTGTCCCCAAGTGGAAAGTGTCGGATAAAATAAGTGAATAAAAATCTGGACGAATATCGTGACAAGAACCCGGAGATAGACAGACCGTTGGTGGATGAGGGAGGCATAGCGGGGTACGGCAGAAGGGTTTTCAGTTCCTTTAAAAATCCCGTTTACCGACTCTATTACTATTCGCTGATAGGCCACTGGGGCCCCATGCAGATGCAGATGGTAACCCGTACCCTGCTTATTTACCGCATCACCGGCTCCGGGTCTATCCTGGGGCTGATGGCCCTGGCCGGGGCCATGCCCATGCTTCTCCTGTCACTCTATGGCGGCGCCCTGGCCGACCGCCTGGAGAAGAGAAAGATACTGATTTATAGCCAGGCGGCCTCGGCGCTGGTTTCTGTCGCTGTCGCCGTACCACTGACCATGGGCTATCTGAGTCGGGATGTACCCGGCTCCTGGTGGATTCTGATTGTATCCAGCGTATTACAGGGAATTATCATGGGCCTGATGATGCCGTCGCGCGCGTCCATGGTCCCGGAAATCGTCAAGCCCGAAGACCTGATGAACGCGATATCCCTGAACAACATGGGTATGAACGCTTTCAGGATTTTGGCCCCGGCGGCTACGGGATTCATTATTGCTGCCTGGGACTTTGACGCCGTGTACTATATTATGACGGCTCTGTATATATTTTCGGTGATATTCCTGTTCAGGATACCGGGAAATCGTCCGGCAGTGCGACAGGGGAGTAGTACCGCAACGGAAGTAGTGCAGGGGTTCCGTTATATCCGTACCGAGACCACCATCATGCTCGTGTTGCTGTTCACACTCGGTTGTACCATATTGGGTATGCCTTTTAACATGCTGTTACCCATGTTTACCGAAGATGTATTGAAGGTCGGGGAAGTGGGCTTGGGGATATTGATGGCCGTATCCGGTATAGGCGCAATTGTGGTCTCTTTCGTCCTAGCCTCGATGAAAAATAAAAATCGCGGCATTCTGATGTTGTTCAGCGGCCTGATATTAAGTCTGTCGTTGATGGTCTTCTCGTTCACTACCAACTGGTCTCTCTCTTTGACGATGGCTGTTTTTATCGGGTTGGGGCAGACGGGGCAGACGGCTATCGGCTTCACCCTGATTCAGTATTACGTCGACCCCGGTTACCGGGGACGTGTCATGAGTTTCATGATGCTGGGGTTCGGTCTGTCCAGCCTCGGCACCCTCTTCGGCGGCCTGCTGGCGGATAGTATGGGGATAGAGTGGTCTATCGGCGGGTTGTCCGTGGCTCTGGCCGCTTTAACGATGGCAATGATTGCCTTTTCACCCCGCTTGAGGAAACTGGACTAGGCTACGAAGAATTGACATCGGAGAGTGGAAATCTTAGAATATCTTATTCTAGGTACTTACTGAAGGGCAGAATTATTGTATCAAAAAGTCACCCTGGATAACGGACTCCGCCTGGTCACCGCTGCCATGCCCCATACGCGGTCGGTGTCCATCAGCTTCTTCGTAGGCGCCGGCTCAAGGTATGAGACCGGTGAACAGGCCGGTATTTCACACTTCATCGAGCACGTTTGCTTTAAAGGTACTGAGAAGCGCCCCACATCCGTGGAAATCTGCACGGTTATCGAGGGGGTGGGAGGTATGCTTAACGCCGGTACTGATAAGGAGCTGACCATCTACTGGTGCAAGATAGCGCAACCCCACTTCGCCAGCGCCCTTGATGTACTGGCGGATATCCTCATGAACTCCACCTTCAACTCCGTGGAAATTGAAAAGGAGCGCCAGGTTATCATTGAAGAAATCAACATGTCCCTGGACTCCCCGTCACAGCGGGTGTCCATGCTCATCGACGAGTTAATGTGGCCCGGGCATGCCCTGGGACGCGATATTGCCGGAAGCCGGGAATCGGTGGCGGCTATCACCAGGGATATGATGCTGGATTATTTATCAAAAGAGTATCAACCCGGCAATATCGTACTGGCTATCGCCGGCGATATTGAGCATGATGAAGTGGCGGGTGCTGTCAGCCGGGCGGTTGCCGGCTGGACCGGACGACAGCCATGCCTCGACTTTACGCCTTACCGGGCGAAAGTGGGGCAGCGCGTGCTTATTGAGAAACGCGATACCGAGCAGACGCAGCTTTGCCTGGCCATGCCGGGCCTGTCGATTTCCCACCCCGAACGCTTCAAGCTTGACCTGCTTAATGTCATTCTCGGCGAAGGCATGAGCAGTCGCCTTTTCACGGAGATACGCGATAAACTGGGTCTGGCTTACAGTATTCACAGCTATGCCGAGCATTTACTTGATACCGGGTCAATCGCGGTTTCCGCCGGAGTGGATAATAAGAACCTGAAGGTAGCCGTCAGGGCTATACTCGAGGAACTGTCCCGACTTAAGGATTTAATCCCGGAAGCAGAGCTGTTGAAGGCTAAAGAATTGTCCAAGGGTCGTCTCTGGCTGCGTATGGAAGACAGCCGCAGCGTGTCTGGCTGGATGGGCGGGCAGGAGCTTCTCACCGGGAAAATCCTCACCGTCGATGAGGTAATCGTCATCATCGACGCTATTACTACCGGGGAACTCCGGGAACTGGCCGGGAAATTACTGGTGAGTGAGGGGCTACGCCTGGCGGTAGTCGGGCCTATCAGTCCTGATGAACACCTGGAAGATTTATTGAAGCTTTAAACCGGGCTGGTTTCATAATAGGCGCAATCTTTGTGGATACATTCTTGGTTGCGGCCGACATACTGGCAAATAATTTCCTGAGCCTTGCTCAAATTAATGGCCATCCTCAACTTAAGGAACTCGACGGCGGATTGCAGAGCCTTGCGGCTGGCCCTTTTACAGCAGCGTGGCCCTCCGTCCAGCATATCATAAAGGGCGAAAGTCGTTGCTTCATTAGCCAGTCCACGTACCTCTCCCGTGAGCGGTGTCGCCCCCGTTATTACGCTTACGGCGATGCCGACGCCTATCGCGGCACCGCAAACCCCGTAAAAGCCGCACCAGCCACCGGGTACCTTCGAACCCCTGTCTATGGCCTTCTCCACGGCTCCTTCGGGTACGGCATAGCCCGTATTCTTCACCGCCGCTACGATGACCGCCGGTACCATGCTATGGTGCTCCGGCCCGTGCATGGGTACCGAGGGATGGGACATCACCGTTTCCAGTATTTCGGCAGGGTCGGTACTGGAAGTTGAAGCCAGTACATCGCGCAGAACTTCCAGAGACGTTCGTGAGTGGCAGGAATCACAGACGTAATGGCCGGCGGGGCAGTATATCAGCGTGTTGAATTCCTTGCCGCAAAAGACACATTGCTGTGAGACCTCCCCGGTTCCGTAAACAAGAGTCTTACCGCATACTCCGCAGTTTTCCGTAGATTTCATATAAGTTCCGTTTGAGGATTATATCTCTACTCTAAGTATAGAGGTGATAAATATAAATGGTCAATTAACGCTGTTATGAAGAAGTAGCCGCCGTCATCAGACGGCGGCTATAACAGACCTTAATAATTAATCAAGTACCGGCTGGCAGGATTACATCATACCGCCCATACCGCCCATGCCGTCCATGCCTGCAGGCATGCCGCCACCGGCCGCTTTTTCCTCCGGGATGTCAGCGACCAGCGATTCTGTCACCAGTACCATAACGGCGATACTGGCAGCATTTTCCAGGGCGGTCCTGACTACCTTGGTCGGGTCGATAATGCCCTTCGCAGCCATATCGGTGAACTCGTCGTCCTCGGCATCGTAGCCGACGCCTTTCGGGCTCTTCTCCACGGTATCAACGATTACGGAGCCGTCCTTGCCGGCATTATCCGCAATCCAGCGAAGCGGCTCGGTTACGGCCTTGCGGACGACATCGACGCCGGTGGCTTCGTCTCCGGAGACCTTCAGCTTGCGCAGTGCCGAGAGAGCGCTGAGCAGGCCGACACCGCCGCCGGGCAGAATACCCTCTTCGACGGCTGCCTTGGTTGCCTGAAGAGCATCCTCGACGCGATGTTTTTTCTCCTTGAGCTCGACCTCGGTAGCAGCGCCTACTTTGACTACGGCAACGCCGCCGGCCAGCTTGGCCTGCCTCTCTTCGAGTTTCTCACGGTCGAAATCAGAAGTGGTCTCTTCCATCTGGGCTTTAATCTGCTTGATTCGCCCGGTAATGGCATCCTCCGCCCCTTTGCCCTCGACAATTGTAGTGTTATCTTTATCCGAGGTTACACGGCGGGCCTTGCCCAGGTCTTCCACGGTAACCGAATCGAGTTTCCGGCCGACGTCCTCGGAGATAACCGTGCCGCCGGTAAGAATAGCCAGGTCTTCGAGCATCGCCTTGCGGCGGTCGCCGAACCCGGGGGCCTTAATCGCCAGAACGTTGATGGTGCCGCGCAGCTTGTTGACCACGAGAGTCGCCAGCGCTTCGCCGTCGACATCCTCGGCGACAATGAGCAGGTTCTTGGACACTTGAAGTATCTTCTCCAGGGCCGGCAGGAGGTCAGCTACCGCCGATATTTTCTTATCGGTAATAAGAATATAGGGGTCTTCGATTTCCGTTTCCATACGCTCGGTATTGGTGATGAAGTAGGGGCTAATGTAACCGCGGTCGAACTGCATGCCCTCGACATACTCTATTTCGTACTGCGTGCCCTTGGACTCCTCAACGGTGATAACGCCGTCCTTGCCGACTTTCTCCATAACATCAGCCAGTAGTTCGCCGATTTCCGTGTCCTTGGCAGTGATGGTGCCGACCTGAGCAATCTGCTCCTTGTCTTTCACCTCCTTAGAGGCCTTTTTCAGCTCCTCGATGATAGCATCGGTCGCCTTCTGGATGCCTCTCTTTAAAGCCATAGCATCAGCACCCGCGGCTATGTTCTTGAAGCCTCCGGAGATGATAGCGTGCGCCAGAATTGTCGAGGTGGTCGTGCCGTCGCCGCAGGCATCGTTGGTCTTGCTGGCGGCTTCCTTGACCAGCTGTACGCCCATGTTCTCATACGCGTCGGGAAGCTCAATGTCCTTGGCAATCGTGACGCCGTCATCAATTACCGATGGTGCCCCCCATTTTTTATCCAGCGCCACGCAGTGCCCCTTGGGCCCCAGGGTTACTTTCACCGCGTCCGCTAATGCATCAATTCCCTTCTTCAGGGCATGTCTTGCGTCTTCACCGTAAATAATTTGTTTTGCCATATTCTTCCTCCTTGGCTTCCCTTGTTATTTAGACTTCTTCGCCAGAATATCACTCTCGCGAAGGATAATCAGCTCGTCATCGTCAACCTTGATTTCCGTGCCGCCGTATTTGGAGTAGATAACCGTATCGCCGACTTTGAGGTTCATCGGAATCAGTTTACCGTCATCGGACACCTTACCCGGTCCCACGGCCAGGACCTTTCCCTCCTGGGGTTTTTCTTTGGCTGTATCCGGTATATATATCCCGGACTTCGTCTTCTCTTCCTTTTCGATGGGTTTAACCAGAACACGGTCAGCCAGTGGTTTTAATGTAGCTGCCATACCATTCCTCCTTTCTCTATTAACAACCGATATCCCGTTACACTTGATTAGCACTCTCAGGGCGAGAGTGCTAACATTTACATGATACCGCAGATTGGGATTCAGCGCAACTTGAAATAGAGCCGTTTAAAGATATTGACAGCGGCTGAGACTTAAATTACTTGCTCAAACTCTTTATTTCTCCAGAAAATAAACCGGGTACTGCATGTTTAAATAGCGTCTCTCCATATCTTTACATACCCGCGCCCCACTCTCAAAGTAATCTATTCCCACCCAGGCCGCCCTACGGCATCTATGGCTTATCCCGTAAGATATCCCCCCACACCCAGAAGGGTTCATCCTGAAGGGGTGAGGTAGGTGTGAAAAATAAATAAAAAATGAATAAAGTGAGAGACTTTGACGATTTACACTGCATCGTGTAAAATCAGGTCATGAACGAACGTCCGGGAATGAGCCGCAAGCAATGGGACTACCGGAAAATACAGGCCTTGCGCAAGCACCTGGGTTTGACGCAACGCGAATTATCGGACCGTTTGGGCACGCGTCAGCAGACCATCAGCGAATGGGAAACGGGAATGTACCGGCCCCGCGGTGCCTCGGCTACTCTGCTTTCTATCATTGCCGAACAGGCCAGTTTCAAGTACGAAGCTAGGCCCCCGGGAAAGAGGTCTTGACAGGATACACGGAAACGTGTATATTGACTTTAGTCCGGTAAGGAGCCGGGGCTGGAGTACACACTCCATAGAAAAAAGCAGCCGTTTATTGTCACGGTATCGTGTCTTGAGAGATGTTTTTATGAGCAATCATCGTAACACAGAAAGCCTCAGGCCGTTTTTCGAGCCGGCAAGTGTTGCCGTTATCGGCGCCTCGCGGACGCCGGGTAAAGGTGGCTACAACATCATCGAGAACCTGCTCAGACTCGGATATCAGGGGAAGATATACCCGGTTAATCCCCGGGCGAAGCAGATTCTGGGACTAACGGTTTATCGCGAACTGAAAGACACCCCCGCACCGCCGGAGCTGGCGCTTATAGTGCTGCCGCCTTCGTCAGTTCTGGAGTCACTTGAAGAATGTATCGCCAGGGGCGTTAAGGCGGTTATTATCGAGTCCGCCGGTTTCGGAGAGATGGACGAGTCAGGCGCCCGGCTGGAAACGCAGATAGCCCGGCTGGCCGAACGGGCAGGGATAAGAATCATGGGGCCGAACAGCGTTGGTACCGTTAATCCGGATGCTCACTTCGATGCCAGCCTCGGTCGCCTGAACGAGCTCTTTCTCCCCGAGGGTGATATCAGGCCGGGCCCGGTGGGGTTCATCGGACAGACCGGCCTCTTTACCGGTGTCTATCTGCCGTTGATAAACAGTGAAAACGGTATCAGTAAAATCGCCTGCCTGGGTAATAAATGCGATGTCGATGAAAGCGACATGCTGGAATATTTCGGCGAGGACCCGCAGACAAAAATTATCGCCATGTACCTGGAAAGTATCAAGGACGGTCAGCGTTTCCTCGGGTTGAGCCGCAAAATCGTCAGGGAGAAGCCGATAATCGTCTTGAAGTCAGCCGTCACGGAAGGCGGGGCACAGGCATCGGTAACCCATACCGGCTCCGTGGCCGGAGAGGACCGAATTTATGACGCCGCTTTCCGGCAATCGGGAATCATCAGGGTGGGCAGGTTCGAGCAGCTCTGGGATGTCGCCAGGGCCTTCGTTTACGCACCGCTGCCGCAGGGGAACCGGGTGGCTATCATCAATCTGGCCGGTTCCGGTTGCGTTACCGCCGTCGATGCCTGCGTCCGGAACGGACTGAGTATCGCCGAACTGTCGCCGGCCACCAAGGACAAAATAAAGTCCGTCTATCCCGACTGGTGGAAGGTAAGGAGTCCGGTAGATGTCTGGACGGCCGTCGAGGCCAGCGGCTTCGAGGCGACCTATACCACGGTAAACAGGGCCGTCCTGGAGGATGACGGCGTGGATGCGGTCGTGGTGATTATGGCCGCCGTTGACTGGGTGCCCGGTAAGGAAGTGCCCGCCCTGTTTACGGATATCAAGAAGGACTTTCCGCACAAGCCCATCATGGCCGTCAATCCGCTGGGAGACAGGGGGGTGTATCTGCGGATATGCCGGGGTTTTCAGGAGATAGGCATACCCAGCTATACCGGAGACGAGGACGCCATAACCTCACTGGCGGCGCTATGCCGCTACCAGCAATACCTCCTTCGTGCCGATTAACCCCGGGACAGAGACTGAAACTCACATGCGAAAGGGTGTTTATGCCGGGTACTTTTCCCGAGAGTCGAGTCGTTAAAATGTGGCGGGACCAGCTCCCGGGCAGGACCGACCTGGTGACGGAAGAAGGCGAGCCGGTCAGGATAGTTTATCCGGGCAGGCTCAATGGCGACCGCGGCGCCGATTATCGGGATGCCGTTATCGCCACC
>JAUWGD010000211.1 GCA_030606585.1 Dehalococcoidales bacterium
TGCAGTTCGCCGTGGGACAGCGCCGGCTTGAGCATGTTGCTGGCGTCGATTGAGCCTTCGGCGGCTCCGGCGCCGACGACGGTATGAATCTCGTCAATGAACAATATCACCTCGCCCTGCGACTGCTTGACCTCGTCCATAACCGCCTTGAGTCTTTCTTCGAACTCGCCGCGGAACTTGCTCCCGGCGACCAGCGCTCCCATGTCCAGGGCGATGACTTTGCGCCCTTTGAGGGAGTCGGGGACGTCATCGGCGGCTATCTTCTGGGCCAGCCCTTCGGCGATGGCCGTCTTGCCCACGCCCGCGTCACCGACGATTACCGGGTTGTTCTTGGTACGCCGTGTCAGTATCTGCATCACCCGCTTGATTTCATTGTCGCGGCCGATTACCGGGTCGAGCCTGTCCTCGCGGGCCATCTCGGTCAGGTCGCGGCCGTACTTCTGGAGAGAGCGGTATTTACTTTCGGCGCGGGTATCATCGACGCGGTGTCCACCGCGCACCTTCTTCAGAGCCTCGTATACCTTCTCCTGGGTAATGCCCCCGTTGTGAAGAATGTCAGCCGCCTCACCCTTGGTTTCGCCGACCATGGCTATGAGCAGGTGCTCGGTGCTGATGAAATCATCCTTGAGTCTCTGGGCTTCTTCGTCCGCCTTTTGCATGAGCTGGGCGATACGCGGCGTGGCGTAAATTTGCCCCGACTGGTAAGCCACCTTGGGTGTCGCTTCCAGGACTTCTTCCACCTTGTTCCTCAGGGCTTCGATATCGACTTTCAGTTCCTTCAATATTTCGCCGACCAGCCCCTGCTGCTGAATGAGCAGGGACAGCAGAATATGTTCCACATCCCACTGGCTGTGCTTGTACTGCATGGCCATTTGCTGGGATGCCTGTAGAGCTTCCTGTGCCTGTTCCGTGAATCTTTCCTGCCTCATGGTTACTTACCTCCCCGCAATTTTTCTATCTCCTGCTGAGCCTGTTCCAGTTCGTTTTGAAGCTCTCCCACGCGCTCCATCATGCGCAGAATCACCTCTACCCCCGGCAGGTTGATGCCCATGTCGTCCACCAGAGACTTGACTCTCTGGAGGATGGCTATATCCCTGTCCGAGTAAAGGCGGACGTTCCCCCGGGAACGCCTCGGCTCGATGACGCCGACCCTCTCATAATAACGCAGGGTGTGGGTCTGCACTTCCAGCATTCTGGCTGCTACGCTTATCACGTAGCGGGGCTCGGTATCGTATTCGTCTCTATTCATAGTCACCTCAACTCATCATCAGGCCGGTCTTATCTGGCCTAGCTGCCTGAATAGCTCCTTTTCCTTGTCCGATAGTTCCGTGGGCAGGACCACGCTGACCCTGGCCATGAGGTCGCCCCGTGAGGATTTGCCGAGGTGGGGCATACCCTGTCCGGCGAGGCGAAAAGCGCGTCCGTTCTGGGTCTCCGGTGGTATTTTTAACGCCAGTTTGCCCCTGGGTGTCGGCACCTGTACTTCACCGCCCAGGACAGCTGTAGCCAGGGGTACCGGGACGTTAACGTGCAGGTTGTCGCCGTGGCGTTCGAATTTAGGGTGCGATTTTACTGTGATTTTTAGATAAAGGTCGCCGCTGGCGCCGCTGCCGTAGCTTGGTTGGCCCTTGCCGGCAATGCGTACCCGCGAACCGGTATTAACTCCGGCCGGAATTTTTACCTCGAGTCGTTTAATATCGGGCACAACGCCGCTACCCCGGCATACCGAGCAGGGCAGATTTTGAATCATCCCGCTGCCCTTGCATGCCGAGCACGGCGTTTCCATCCGGAGGCTGATGGTGCGGCTGGTGCCGCTGTAGGCTTCTTCCAGCGTTACCACTATTGGCGATTCCAGGTCCTGTCCGCGCCTCGGCTGAGAACGCCGGGAAAAACCGCGCGTTCGGGCGCCCCTGAACAGTTCTTCAAAGATGCCGTCCAGGCCGCCGATATCCCCGCCGAAGCGGTAGGTGGCGCCGCCGCCCGGAGAATATTGCCGGTACTGCGTCTGCTGTTGGGCGGCCTGTTCAAACTGGTCGGCATACTGCCACTTATCGCCGTATTTATCATACTTCTTCCGGTTATCCTTGTCCGAAAGTACTTCGTAGGCGGCGTTTATCTCCTTGAACTTGGCCTCGGCGGACTTGTCCCCCGCATT
>JAUWGD010000162.1 GCA_030606585.1 Dehalococcoidales bacterium
ACGCCTACGCCGAGGACCTGTCTGGTAGTACAGGCGGCTCCTGGCCCTACGCCAACCAGTACCCCGGAGATACCGGTCCTCATCAGCTCCAGGCAGGCGTTGTAGCTGACGCAGTTGCCCACGACAATCGGCATGGATATCTGCTGGCACATCTCGGAGAAAATCAGGCCGCGATAGCTCCTGGAGATATGCCGGGCGCTGGTGACCGTGGATTGCACTACCATGATATCGCCGCCGGCCTCAACCACGATGGGGGACAGCCGCTTGGTGTTGGCAGGAATTAACGATATGGCGCATACCACTCCGGCCTTCTTGATAGCCTGCACCCTGTCGCCGACAAGGTTCTCTTTTATCGGCTCCTGGTATATCTTCTGGAGCAAAGCCGTGACTTCATCATCCGGGGCTTTAGCGATTTTCTCCAGTACCTCATCGGGATTTTCATAGCGGGCCTGTATGCCGTCAAGATTAAGGACGCCGAGTCCGCCCAGCTTACCCAACTGGATGGCAAAGTTGACATCGACCACGGAGTCCATGGCAGAGGTTACAAAGGGAATGGAGAAAGTAAAATCGCCGATGTGGAAATCAGTGCTGGTCTGGTCGGGGTTGATAGTGACATCCCCGGGCACGATGGCCACTTCGTCAAATCCGTAGGAACGCCTTAGTTGCTTAAACTTTGAAGTAGCCTTTTCGCTGCACATCTGTGCTCTATATTATAGCAAAAAATAAAAATATTTTGCAAGCGGCGTTTTACGCATCAGTGAGGCTGGCGCTGTTCTTTGAAATTTCTAAAAATTTAATAAATATTTGACAATTAATCACACACTCTATATAATTCGTTCACTAAAAACAAAATTGATGAATTACCGCTATGTTAGTTTTTTTTACGATAATGGCGCTCATATTTCTTATTGCCGGCGGCATCGGCCTCTTCTATACTAACGTCAACCTGGGTTCCGGAAGCACTCTATGGGTTTTCGGGAATATCACCTTCGGGGTCTTTACAATAGTCGGCATTGCATTAATCATATTCCTGGCGCTTTTCAATCAGGAGTTCGACTAGATAATACCCTCCGTTCATGTACCGATTCAGTATCCTTCCCGGTATAACTGACTAAGTATCCCTACAGGCTCAAAGCTAGACAGGCAGAGGCGTGTCGGTCTATAATAATCAGGTTAAGGATAACATAAAAATGCCGACACTTTACGTTGTGGCCACCCCCATTGGAAACCTGGAGGATATTTCTCTGCGGGCAATCCGCGTACTCCGCGAGGTGAAGCTGATTGCCGCCGAAGATACCCGTAAAACAAGGCGCCTTCTCGCCGCCTACGACATCAAGACGCCCATGACCAGCTATTACGAGCACAACAAGCTGACCAAGCTGGACCGTGTTCTGGACCGCCTCAAAGATGGGGACGTGGCTCTTGTTTCCGAGGCGGGCATGCCGGGTATCTCCGACCCCGGTTATGAGCTTATCGTGGCGGCCGGTCGGCATAATATCCCGGTTGTCCCCGTACCCGGGCCTTCGGCGGTAACTACGGCCCTGGCTGTCTCCGGACTGCCCACGGACAGGTTTCTCTATATTGGCTTTCTCCCGAACAAAGCAGGCGCCCGGCAACGCGCCCTCAAATCGATAGTCGATGAACCGGGTACCGTTATTGTATTAGAAGCGCCCCATCGACTCCTCGCGGCGCTGGAGGATATCCTGGCTACCCTCGGCGACCGGCGATTGGCCGTCTGCCGCGAGCTTACCAAGCTCCACGAGGAGGTCTTCCGGGGAACGGTGAGCGAAGCGATAGCACATTTCACGGTGCCGAGGGGTGAGTTCACACTGGTTATCGAAGGCAGGGGCACCAGGGAAAAGCCCAAGCTGACGGAGGCTATAGAAGAGCAGTTACATCAAATGTACCTTGCAGGGGCCACGGCTAAAGATGCCGTAGCCACGCTAGCCGGAGAAACGGGACTGCCGAGGAAGGAACTGTATCAAACCTGGCTCAGGCTGGATAAGGTCTGAGACAGGGTAAAGGATTAGCGTTAAAACGGATAAAGGAGCAAACAAATGCGTCGCGGCTGTATATCTTTGGGCGAAATAAAATGTGATGAGTGTAAGAATCCCATCCCTTACCCCGACCGCTATCTGGTTATCAATGAAACGGATGGCGTCGAGGATGAGGAGGGCGGTACCAAACGCTACTGCGTCGAGTGCTGCCTGAAGAAGGGCTATGCCCACTACAAAGAAGAGAAGGGTGAGCGGGTGCTGACCTTTTTCTAGGTCTGGTTTGCTGCCCCTCTTAAGGCATCAAGTATGAGCGAGAGAATTTTCATCGGTGTCGCCTGGCCTTACGCCAACGGTTCGCTGCACCTGGGACAGATTGCCGGAGCCTGCCTGCCGGCGGATATCTTTGCCCGCTATCACCGCACCAAAGGTAATGAGGTATTAATGGTATCCGGCTCGGACCAGCATGGCACGCCGATAACCATTAAAGCCGAGCAGGAAGGCAAAACCCCGGCGGAGATAGCCGAATTTTACCAGCGGGAATATCTTGACTGCTGGCAGAAACTGGGCATTACTTTCAACCTGTTCACCACCACCGGCACCAGGAACCATGCCGAAGTAGCGCAGGATATTTTCCTGAGGCTCCTTCAAAAGGGCTACCTGTATAAAAACACCGTGTCCCAGTTATTTTGTCCCAAGTGCCAGAGATTCCTGCCCGACCGGTATGTCGAAGGTATCTGCCCCTCCTGTAACAGTTCCGGGGTCAGGGGCGACCAGTGTGACGCCTGCGGCAAGCCGCTGAATCCCACGGAACTGATTGACCCTTACTGCCGTACCTGCAAGACTACTCCTGTTGCTAAAGAAACGGAGCACTTTTTCCTTAAGCTGAGCGATTTCCAGGACAGGCTGGAAAAATGGGTGGCAAAGCAGAGTCAGTGGCGGCCCAATGTTTCCGGCCTGACCAGGCGCTATCTGAAGGAGGGGTTGAAGGACAGGGCGATAACCCGCGATATCGAGTGGGGTGTACCGGTGCCGGTCGAGGGCTTTGAAAACAAGCGCATTTACGTGTGGTTTGAGGCCGTCATCGGCTACCTCTCGGCGTCCAAGGAATGGGCTGCTTTAAACGGCGATGATGATGGGTGGCGACCCTTCTGGGCTGACGACGTTAAGAGCTATTACTTTATCGGTAAGGACAATATCCCCTTTCACACCCTTATCTGGCCGGCCATGCTGATGGGGTACGAAGGACTGGCCCTGCCCTACGACGTGCCATCCAACGAGTTCCTGACGATTGAAGGCAGGAAGATTTCCACCAGCAAGAACTGGGCGGTCTGGCTGCCGGACTACCTCTCGCGGTACGACCCCGACCCCCTGCGCTATATTCTCTCCATCAATATGCCCGAGACCAGCGATACAGATTTTTCCTGGCGCGAGCTTGTCCGCCGCAACAACGACGAACTGGTGGCTGCTTACGGCAACCTTGTGAACCGGGTACTGACTTTCGTCTACCGCAACTTTGATGGCTGTGTGCCGGAGCCGGGTGAATTGAACGACGCAGATAAAAGCCTTATTATAAATACAGAATCCTGCCTCGAACAGGCGGGCGATTTTATTTCAAAATGCAATTTTAAGCAGGCCATCATGGCGGCCATGTCAGCCACCCGCGAGGCTAACCGCTACCTCGATAATAAAGCGCCCTGGAAGGTAATCAAGGAAGACCGGCAGGCGGCGGCT
>JAUWGD010000092.1 GCA_030606585.1 Dehalococcoidales bacterium
ATCGACTTAATATTCAGCAGCTTACTTATCCAGGTCCTTTAATATGCTTTCGTCCATGGGGAAGCTCTGGGCTTCGGTGGGGAACGTGCCGGACTTCACCTCTTCATGGTACGCGGATATTGCGCCGGATATAATATTGACAAGCTTAGCGTATTGCTTGGCATGCTTGGGAACAAAGTCGGTATATGAACCGAGGATATCATTAATGACCTGTACCTGGCCGTCGCAGCCGGCGCCGGCCCCTATGCCGATAGTCGGTACGCTTATTTTTTTTGAAATGAGCGTGGCAAGTGGGGCAGGGACGGTCTCCAGCACGACGGAAAAAGCCCCGGCCTGCTCTAATGCAATAGCGTCTTCCAGCAGTCGTTTAGCAGCTTCCGGGGTTTTACCCTGTATTTTATGACCGCCGAACTGGTTGATGGATTGAGGGGTAAGACCGATGTGTCCCATAACCGGAATGCCGCATTCCACGATTCTCTTTACTTTCTCGGCGACGGTGACACCGCCTTCGAGTTTAACTGCCTGACAGCCCGTTTCCTGTATGAAGCGGGCGGCGTTTCTCATGGCATCCTCGGTGCTAACGTGGTAAGTCATGAAGGGCATATCGCCGACGACAAGAGCGTTGGCGGTTCCCCTGACGACCGCCTTGGTATGATGCAGCATTACATCCATAGTGACCGGTATGGTTGTCTGATAACCCAGAACCACCATTCCCAGGCTGTCACCAACCAGAATCAGCGGCACACCCGCCTCGTCGACCAGTTTAGCGGTAACGTAGTCATAGGCGGTAAGCATGGTGATTTTCTCACCCTTTTGCTTCATTTCCTGTATTTTATTAATCGTAACTCGCATGACTCTCCTCAGGAGAAGATTTTCTCGTCCAGCTTCGTAACTATGGCATTATTCTTATCGACATGCACTATTTTCGGTCGGTAGTTCACTGTCTCTTCCTCGGGGACACTGGTGTAGGTCAAAATAATGACCAAGTCCCCCTTAACGGCAAGTCGTGCGGCGGCGCCGTTCAGGCAAATTTCGCCGCTGCCTTCCTCCCCTTCGATGGCATAAGTGGTAAAGCGGGCGCCGTTGCTGATATTGAGCACGTGAACCTGCTCGTAAGGAATAATGTCCGCAGCCTCCATGAGCTTCCTGTCAACAGTGATGCTGCCCTCATAATCGATATTGGCGTCGGTAACAGTGGCCCGGTGGATTTTACTTTTCAGCATGGTTCTCATTGTACTTCTCCCTGAATGTATTTGGTCAGCTTTTTTTCAATACGGTTTGCAGTTTTTCAGCCTGCTTTTCATTGATTTTTCCCTTGGCTAGAGCGACAGGAATAGTCTGCAGGCCCAGTTCTTTATAGGGGAATAGCAGGGCCGGAGCATTTTCGCGGAGAGCTTTAAGGTGTTTATTGACCGTACCGGTATCGCCGCGGGCGATAGGCCCGGTCAGGCAATCGGGTATTCCGATAGTATCGATGTTGTGGAGGGTTCCTTTGATTAAGGGGAGGAGGGCTTTGGTAGCCTGGTCGGTGGGGATGGAGAACGTCTGCCAGAGGTCGGTAGCCATTTTTACCAGGGTAACCAGGTAATTACAGGCGAACACGGCGGCAGCGTGGTAGGCTACCTTATCGCCGGCTTCCAGCTTTATCCAGTTTCCTCCCAGGGCGTCAGCCATTTCCTTGAGGCTGGCCAGCAGCGGTTCCTCGGCCTCGATACCGAATGTCGAGCCGGGGATATTCTCAATAGCGCGCTCCACGCCGGCGAATGTCTGAAGGGGATGAAACCCGCCTACTGCGGCACCGGATTTCCTGGCCGGTTCCAGAATATCTACGGAATCGGCGCCACTGCAGTGAACGACGCTCTGCCCGCTGTGCCACCGCACCTCGGAAGCTACGTGAGCGATAGTATCATCGGGAGTGGTGATAAAGACCAGCTCGGCAGCATCGGCTACTTCCTGGTTGCTATCCAGCATACGGAGGTTGCTGACTACACTTGCCTTTTTCCCGGCGGTAGTGTGGCTCCGTCTGGACGCGCCGACGAATCGGTAGCCCTTGCTGCTTAACAGGACAGCCAGGGCAGTACCCACGGTTCCGGCTCCGATAAATCCTACTTTGAGCATCATACCTCTTAAACAAAAACCCTCTCAGACATATTGAGAGGGCAAAATTTCCTGGGTTTCATTTTTGCCGTCTCGGTCGTATCCGATCCAAGCGACTTCTTTTGTTAAGGTCTTAGCTCCAGACTCACCGCCATAACGGTCGATGGTAACAATTATTTTAACCTAAATTTACTGTTTTTGTCAATACATGGACAGGCATAATACAGTAACCGATTGTTTTCTACATAACCCAGGTGCTATAATTTTGACATAATCTGTAATGGAAAGGGGCCCGAAGATAGAGATAATACCGGCCATAGACCTGCGTAACGGCAGATGCGTCCGCCTGTATCAGGGAAACTATAACCAGGAAATAGTCTTTTCCGACGACCCTTTCGACGTAGCCCTGAAATGGCAGTCGATGGGAGCGCCGCGCCTGCATATCGTTGACCTTGACGGAGCCGCCTCCGGCGATATATGCAACCTGGCAATTATCAGGGATATTGCCCGGGCGGTATTGATACCCGTCCAACTCGGTGGTGGTATCCGTGATATTGAGACTGTTGAGGCATTGTTGAAAGCGGGCATAGACCGCGTGATTCTGGGCACGGCCGCAGTTGAAGACCCCCAGCTGATTACCGAGGCATGCTATCGCTACCATGACTCGATAATCGTGGGTATCGATACGCGGGAAGGTTTCGTCGCCACGCGCGGCTGGGTAAACGATACGGAACAGACCGCCATAGACCTGGCTGATTCCATGATGCAGATTGGCGTCAGGCGCTTTGTCTTTACCGATATCAGCCGTGACGGTACCCTGACAGAACCCAACTTCTCGGCAATCGCCGAAATGATAGACGCCGTCAGATTGCCGATTATCGCCGCGGGTGGTATTACCTCGATAAGCCACCTTAAGATGCTGGCCAAACTGGGTGCCGAAGGCGCTATCATTGGCAAAGCCCTGTATACGGGAGATATCAACCTGAAGAAGGCGCTGAGAGAAATCGAATAAATATATAATATGTGAGAAGGTGAACACATTTGAGTAACTTAAAGTTTAACGAACAAGGGCTTATCCCGGCCATCGTACAGGACGCCGACACCGGCGAGGTATTGATGCTGGGCTACATGAATGAAGAATCCATCCGCCTGACTTTAGAAAGCAACGAAGTCTGGTTTTTCAGTCGCAGTCGGCAGGAGCTATGGCACAAGGGAGAGACCTCGGGGAATAAGCTCATAGTACGAGAATTATGGCGCGACTGCGATAGCGATACTATCCTGGTAAAGGCTCACCCCACCGGCCCCGTCTGCCACACCGGCAACAGGACCTGCTTCTTCACGGAGTTGACCGAAACCGATTTGTAGGATGTTCAGGAAGCAGCCTGCGCCGCTTCTTCCTCCAGGTCAACCTCCACCGCTTTATTCATCGCCGCGATGGCTACTTCCAGCTGTCTATCATCGGGCTCCCCGGTAGTCAATGACTGCATGAACAGTCCGGGAGCCAGGACGATTTTCATCAACCAGTTATTGGTATGCCTGGCGCCGAAATAGATAACCTCGTAGCCCAGCCCCATAATAACCGGGATGAGGACGATACGTGCCACTATCATCAGCCATAGAATATCACGTCCCACGAAAGAGAATACGAAGATGGCGATTACCAGCACCAGAAACAGAAAACTCGTACCACAGCGCACGTGGGCCGTGCTGTAAGGCTTGATAGCCTCTACCTCCATGGGCACGCCCGCCTCGTAGGCATTGACCGTTTTATGCTCGGCGCCGTGATAGGTAAAAACGCGTTTGATATCCGATAGAAGCCCCATTATCTTGAGATAACCGATGAAAATAGCCAGGCGTATCACACCTTCGACGATATGAAATACCACCGTGTTCGGTATGTAGTTATTCACCAGCTTGGTGAGAAAAAGCGGGGCGATAAAGAACAGGAGAACCACCAGGATTACCGCCGAGGCAATCATGCCCCAGATTGCCTTGGTGGGTATCTCTTCTTCCTCTTCCTCCATGGCAACGTTGGCCGAATAGAGCAGGCTCTTGATGCCGAGCACCATAGCCTCGATGAGAATTACGACGCCTCGAACCAGGGGCATCCGCCTCATACGGCTCGTGGTAAGAGATGGCAGCGGCTTTACATCGGTAATCACTTCGCCGCCGGGCCGGCGGACCGCCGTTACCACCGAAGTGCGTCCGCGTATCATTACGCCTTCGATAACCGCCTGGCCGCCGTAGTTGTACTTCTTTTTTCCCGCCATTCTGCCTAAATAAAAAGGAGCGGAATATATTAACCGCTCCTGCCTTCCGGTAGTATCGCCAGCTAACCTTCGAGCTTGTAGCGCTTTTTAAACCGCTCTACACGCCCGGTAGTATCCAGCATGCGTCGCTCACCTGTAAAGAAGGGGTGGCAATTGCTGCATACCTCGACCTTAAGCTGCTTCCTGGTAGAACCCGTGGTAAATTTATGACCGCAGGAACAGACTACCTCTGCGTCGGTATAAAATTGAGGGTGAATTTTCTCTTTCATATCACTCAGCCGGCGTAAACGCTGACCTTTCTCCTGTTGTTTCTGGCAGGCTCGAATTGAACGATGCCATTGATAAGGGCATAGATGGTATGGTCTTTACCAATACCCACATTATTTCCGGGATGGATGCGAGTGCCACGCTGGCGTACCAGTATGGTCCCGGCATTGACCACCTGCCCGGCAAATCTCTTGACTCCGAGTCGCTGTCCCTGGCTGTCACGGCCGTTGCGACTGGTGCCGCCTCCCTTTTTATGCGCCATCGGTTGTCTCCTCTTTCTTCTTACGCCGTGTTGCCCTCTTCTTGGCCGGTTTGGGTGCTTCTACTCCCGGAGGGAGTATTTTATCGATACTCAGACTGGTAAAATTCTGGCGGTGCCCGTTCTTGCGGCGATAGCGTACCTTCGCCTTATATTTAAAGACGATTATCTTCTTACCCCGGCCGTTCCGCTCTGCCTTGGCCAGCACCCTGGCGCCGTCGATAACCGGCTTACCGACCGTTATATTATCGCCGTCGGCGATGAGCAGCACCTTATCCAGCTCGACTGTGCCGCCCTCGGCTACTTCCAGACGTTCTACATCGATAGTCTGGCCTTCGGCTACTTTATACTGTTTGCCACCTGTTTCAATAATAGCGTAAATTTTAAGCCTCCAGAGTAATAATTATACCAGTTTTATGCCTGAGCGTCAAATTGGACACATAGAGAACGGGTTTTATATCCTTTTCTGCATCTTACGCCACTCAACCGCAACCCTATCTTTTAACTCATCGAGGGTACAATCGGTATCGATAACCACATCTGCCTGCTTAATACGCTCGTCGCTGGGCAGCTGCGAATTGATACGCGCCTTCGCTTCCTCCCCGGAATATCCCGCCCTTCCAGCCAGCCTTTTCAATACGACCGACTCGGGGGCGATAGTTACCCAGATTTCATCGACCTGCGAAGCCCGGCCCGCGTCCAGCAATGCCACCGCCTCCAGCACCACCACTTCGACTCCCTCCCGGCGGCACTCCTCTATTCTGGCATTTATTATTGTATCAATAACGGGATGCATTATCTTATTCAAGCGCGATAACGCTTCAAAATCGTTAAAGACAATCCCGCCCAACCTGGCACGGGCGATATCTCCACTATCGCTAAGGATGTCCTTGCCGAACTCATTGACGAGTTGTGCCTGTATTTCCTTCTGTTTCAGAACCTCGTGTCCCACCTTGTCCAGGTCCACGATAACCGCCCCCAGTTCCGCCAGGAACTGCGCCACGGTACTCTTGCCGCTGCCGATACCTCCAGTCAGTCCGATTACCTTCATTCCTGTCTATGTCCTATAATAAAAATTCCATAATGGATACTGTTTATTATATTATAGCTAATAATACCATACGCAACACTGAAATGGTGAAAATTTGACCCCCTCAGGAATTGTAGAAAGATGCTGATACTGGGACATGCCGGAATTACACTTGGCGCGGCGACGCTGATAGCCGGAGCCGTAAACAACCGACATGCCTTAAAAATTACGAAGATATCGTGGCTTGCTTCGCTATCGCACTACATCGATATCAGACTGCTGCTGGTCGGCTCCCTTTTGCCGGATATCATTGATAAACCGGTAGGGCAGTACTTCTTCCGGGAGACTTTCAACAACGGGCGGATATTTTCGCATACTCTTCTCTTCCTTGTAGTGATTGCCGCCGTCGGTTTCTACCTCTATAAACGTCACCACCAGGTCTGGATGCTGACACTTGCCGCCGGCACGTTAATGCACCTTGTCCTCGATAAAATGTGGAATGCTCCGGCTACTCTATTCTGGCCGTTTATGGGTATAACTTTCGAAAAAATCGAGCTTGCCGGCTGGGTAAGTAATATCTTCGAGGCGTTACTGTCAGACCCGGCAGTCTATATACCGGAGGCGGTCGGACTGGCTATCCTGCTGTGGTTTGGACTGATATTAGCCGGAAGAAGGAAAATCGGCGTCTTTATGAAGTACGGAAAGGTCGACTAGTTTATTATTCGCGCTCGCCTATCTCAATAGTTATCTCAAGCGTGGTGGTGCCCCGTATCACTTCGATTACCGTCTCGTCTCCCGGGCTGTTGTACTCACCCAGATAGGAGGTAAGCTCG
>JAUWGD010000095.1 GCA_030606585.1 Dehalococcoidales bacterium
CGCCGATGTTCTGCCATCCGATTGAGTTAAGCAGGCCGGAGGCGGTTTCAAAAAGGCGGGGCTGCGGGTTACCCTCTCTGGGTTCGAGGGTGGTTCCTTTGCAGATGATAGCCCCCAGTCTTTGAATATCGAATACCTGACTGTATTCTGTCCCGTAGCCGAAGGTGCCTGAGGCGGTCATTACAGGGTTGGACAGCAGCAGGCCGCGCTTGTTCCCGGGGGCTAATTGTACTGATAGTTCTGAAGACACTTTTTCTTCCTGTCCGGTTTAGCTTTCTGGCTGAAAGCTTACCAGACAGCGTGCCGTTATTGCAAGTTATTAATCAATATTTTGCGCCTGACGCATATCCCGGCACATCGCCCTGATGACAATAACGCCGAGAGTCACTACGGAGACGGCCGTCAACATGGCTGCGCCGAAGCCCAGACCATTCGTTACCATGATGCCAATCATGCAGATGGCCAGTCCCTGGAAAAGCAGCATCACCAATGCTATAAGCCACTTCATTCTCCGTCCCTCCTTTACTACAGCAGGTAACGTAGCATCTCCAACCTACCACCTGCCGGTATCGTACGCCACCGTGTCTCCCCTGATTTTCAATAGGGGTTCTCTCCAATATTAGCGTTTGTAACCGTTGTTACCTTTCAACGGCGTTCATGGTGGTAGCAGGCGGGGAATTGGGTGTAACCACCCAGTCGAACAAGGTATGTTCATGGTTGTATGCCTGGTTTTTGAAAGGTATCCTTGCGGGTAGAGGCATAAAATATGACGGCGACGCTGACTCTAACACGAAAGTCGACACCCGGCGCTACGGTACGGCGACTCCGTGTTTCTAATCATCTATCCCGGCGGGAACTGGCCGACCTGGCCGGCGTTCCTCAGGAGCAGGTGAGTTTATTCGAGCAGGGCTTGCCTTTACCGCTGGATAGCAAGCGCAGGATTCTTAAAGAGCTCTGGTCCAGAAAAATCAAGAAGTGACGTATATTACGCCACTTCCTGGTTCTAAACTTTAGCTGGTTTTCTTCTGTATTTCTATTTACTTATCGTTATTCACTCCGACTGCCTTAATGCAGGTTTACGTACTGGCTTACCCTGCCCGGAATGGTCCGCTCAACAGGCAGTACGGGGCCGTCGGCTGGCTTGACCTCCAGGGCGAACCTATCGTAAGGCCCGATACTCACATTGCCGGTGGTCGGTACGATTACGGTGACCTGGAACAGTTCATTCGGGTCGAGAATGTTGTCGGTGTTAATCGTGCTCAGCTTCTCGATTGTCCAGTTCACCGATGGAAGTAAATTATCGGCATCGCTGTAGGAGATTACCAGTGGGCTTATATTCTCCGATGACGGGTTGAAGTCAACCGGGCTGCCGGCGGAGGGAATACCCACGCAGAAGTAAATCTCTGTTACTACGCTGTTCTCCATCTTGACGATTACATTACCCCTGATTTCTACCGTAGCCATGGTCGATTGCAAGCCGGCATTAACGGCTTCTTTCGCCTTCTGAGAAGAAAACAGACCTGCGGAAAGGACCACGTAGGCAAACACCGAGGCCACGATGACAAAGGCGATGAGGATAATCGCCGTTTCCAGGCCGGTAATGCCTTCCTCTTCGTTACGTGCTCTTTTTAATACTCTTTTCAATAACTTCTGCATCGCTACAACCTCCTCTTTTCAATTAAGAAGTGATGACGCCGTTTCCCGGCGTTACTCAACTTTTTTTCGTACTTATATTATTCCTTGCCTGTAGCTGTTTATCATTCAGCGTATTCAGAATACCAATAATGTGGTAACTAAAACATAAATATACCCGTCTCTCATATAAATATTTCGTTACAGTTTGGCGTTATCTGGAGTTGGCTATTCACTGAAAATGAATAGGGCGTCAGCGGGGATAGTTGACATAAAGATATGGTGAGTTGTGAAGATTAGGGATGCATGTTGTTGGTAGAGGAACAGGGAAACCGACCGGTGGCATGGTCTGCGCCGGTCGCATTCAGGCAGCAATCACGGCAGAGGGGCCGGGTACGGCAGACCTCTTTAGCCAGACGTACGAGCAGGGCGTGGTATTCGTTGAAAAGACGGGTGTCGGCGGGAAGGTTTGCCATAAAGAGGGTCTGATAGGCGGAGTAGCTGTTAACGTCGGGTGCCAGTCCCACGCGGTCGATGATGCGGCGTGTATAGGCATCGATGACGAAAATCGGCTTGTTGCCGGCATAGAGTATTATAGAGTCGGCGGTTTCCTCGCCGATGCCGTAGATGGAAAGAAGTTGCCGTCGCAGCTGGTCGATATCGAGCGAAAATAGCCTTTTAAGGTCGTCGTCGTATCGTTCCCCGAGCCAGTCAGCGAAGGTCTTGAGCTTACGCGCCTTGACGTTGTAATAGCCGCAGGGATAGATGAGGCGGGCGAGTTCATCGTCGGGCAGACGGCGCAGCATTTCCGGAGACAGCTTACCCGCTGTTCTGAGATTGGTAATTGCCTTCGCCACGTTAGTCCAGGCGGCCGACTGTGTGAGTATTGCGCCCACCACTACTTCAAACGGTTCCCGGGCCGGCCACCAGTGCTGCGGGCCGTAGCGGTCCATGAGCCTCTGGTAGATGTTCCGCAGAATCTCGTTTATCGTTTGACCATCCATGACGGCGCTCTGGCGTTGTCCACCGAGTCATAGCCCGGGATATAAGGCTTGATATCCAGTACCGGTGACCCGTCGATGGCATCCAGCCCCCGGACTTTCAATACGTTGTCCAGGCGTTCCAGCAGCCTGACGGTGCTTTTACCTATCGGGTTGGGGCGGTCCGGGGAGCGGGTGGCAAAGACCCCCATCAGCTTATTCTGGGGGTTTCCCCTGGGGTGCACTTTTTTGGGTGCCCTGCGTGGTGACTTGTGTATCCAGTAGAGAACGATGATGTGGGAGAATTCGTCAAGGTTGTCCAGGGCCTCGGTGAGGCTGCTATCGACGATGATTTCAGAGACCGTATCTCCGGAGTAATGTCTTGTCCGTTCCTTTATCTCGCTCCGGACGGTGCCGATTGGTTTCAGGTTTATTTCCGGTAATTCATCTTCCATGTTAAATCACGATTATTGAAGATAGAGGGAAACCATAATAAAAGCAGCCATCGCCTCTCGTCTGTACGCTGTCTAGGCCAGCGGCGTCAGCGTCAGCAGTTTCTTGGCGATACCCGGGTACTTGGCGATAAACAGCAGCTCTTCCTCAGTAAGAGGCTTCTGCGATTCCACGTTGGCGTATCTCACCAGCTCCAGAATCTCGTTGGCCTTCTCCCTGTCCGGGAATTTAACCGGTACTTCCAGCTTGCTCATTACATGGCTGAAACCGGATATTCCGCCGTATTCACCGGTACAGATTTCGCGTCCGGTTTCAACAAGCTCGGGCTCGCCTCTCCCCAGCTCTTGATAGTCGTACAGTTCGTAATTTTCCGGGTCTTTGAGGACGCCGTCGGCGTGTATGCCGGACTCGTGGGCGAAGGCGTTGGCGCCGACGCCCGGCTGGTTGATAGGTATAGGTACGTCAAAGGCATAGCTGGCGAACCTGGCTAACTTATATGCCTTGTTCAGGGCAATCGCCCCCCCCAGTTCATACTTCTGGGCGATATCCTTCGATTTCCTGGCGGCTAAAATTACGGCGAGAAGGTCGGCATTACCAGCCCTCTCTCCGATGCCGTTGATGGTGGTATTGATATAGGCGTCCTGCCCGCCGTCGATAACGCCCATCGCCCCGGCGATGGAATTGGCCACGGCCATACCCAGGTCGTTGTGGCAGTGAAGCTCGATGGGCAGTCCTATTTTTTCCGCCATTTTCCTGCCGTTATCGTAGATGGTGAAGGGGTTATCGTAACCCAGCGTATCGCAATACCTGATTCTGTCCGCGCCATGTTCCTTGGCGGCCAGACCGAACTCGATGAGGTAATCTATATCTGTCCTGGAAGCATCCTCGGCGTTAACCCCGATGGACTCGGCGCCGGCCGCGCGGGCAGCATCGACGGCGTCGGTCATGTCTTTTATGATGTCGTCCTTGGTCTTGCGTCCCTGGAATTTCCCGTCAATCATTTGTTTTGACGTAGATATGGAGAGGTTGAGGTGGTCGATATCCGGTACATTACGGAACGTGGTCTCTACATCGGCCGGGATGGCGCGTATCCATCCTTCCAGGCGCATGGGTTTGATGACGCCTATCTCTGCCAGCTCCAGGTTAGCCTTCAGGTAGTTAATCTCGTGCCTGGTGGTAGGAAAGCCGAACTCGGACTGAAAGACCCCCATCTCGTTCAGATAAATATTTATCATGGTCTTTTCCAGCTTGGATAGACCGAGCCTGGCCGTCTGCACACCGTCACGATTGGTTACATCAAGAAGATAAATCTTGGGCATTTACACCTCCCGCCATGCAGGGTACATGGCTTTCCGGTTGTCCTACACAAACCCAATCCTATATTAGCATATAGCTATAAGGGCAGACAAATAAGTATCGGCAAAAATGAGGAAAATGTCAAGCCTTTTTTAACTATCGTTTGACACTCGCAGGAGCGGGTGGTAGATTAGGGGAGAAGCTTTTTCCCGGTGTAATCCTGAAGTTTTCAATTGTCATATGAATGTCGGTGTAGCCAGGGTTAGCCTGCGTCTGCCGGAAAATATGTCCCTCAAGGGCAAGCGTCAGGTATTGAAGTCTATTACCAGTCGCGTGCGCAACAAGTTTGATGTGGCTGTCGCCGAGGTTGGCGATAACGATTCCTGGAGGCTGGCAACCGTGGGGATTTGCTGTATCAGCAATAACAGGCGACATACCAACCAGGTGCTTTCCCGGGTGGTCAACTTTGTCGAAAGTGCCCGCTTCGAGGTGGAGATACTTGACTACGAAATCGAAATCATAGACGTTTAGGGGCAAAATTGCCATGGAAATCCAGGCGTTCCTTAATCATCTCCGGTCGCTGTCCACCTTTGATAATCAGATTGCCCACATCGAGCACATTCCTCCCCGCCGGGCCACCTACGGCGAGCTTGATGAGCCGCTGCGCACCGAGCTTCAGGACAGCCTAAATGAGCACGGTTTGTCGCCGCTCTACACCCACCAGGCAGAGGCGGTGAATCACATCCACCGGGGCAAGAACGTCATCATCGCCACTTCCAGCGCCAGCGGCAAGACCCTGTGCTATAACATCGCGGTGATGCAGTCGATTCTAACCGACCCCTCTACCCGCGCTATCTATCTATTCCCCACCAAGGCCCTGGCCCAGGACCAGCTGCGTAAGCTGCACGAGCTGTTTTCGCCCTCGATAGTCCCCCCGGAGGCCTTGGCGACCTTTGACGGGGATACCCCTCGCTCGGAGCGGGCGGACGTCAGGAAATACGGACGGGTCATATTAACCAATCCCGACATGCTGCATGTCGGCATCATGCCCAATCACCAGAACTGGGCAAGCCTGCTGCGCCGCCTGCGCTACGTGGTGGTCGATGAAGCCCATATCTACCGCGGCGTTTTCGGCTCCCATGTCGCCGGTGTCCTGCGCCGACTGCGCAGGCTTTGCCGACTCTACGGCTCGGAGCCGCAGTTTATCCTGTGTTCGGCCACCATCGCCAATCCGGGTGAGCATGCCGCAGGTCTGACCGGATTGCCCTGCGAGGTCGTCGATAATGATACCTCTCCCCGCGGCTGGAAGGACTTCGTCTTCTGGAATCCGCCCCTTATGGACGAAAAGAAAACCGCCCGGCGGAGTGCCCACTGGGAGGCCACCAACCTGTTTACGGAGCTGGTCAGCCAGGGCACGCGTACGCTGACCTTTACCCGCACGCGCCGCCTTTGCGAGCTTATTTACATCTACACGAAACAGCGCCTTCAGGAAGAGAGCTACGAGCTATCCAGGCTGGTTATGCCGTACCGCGGCGGCTATATGCCGGAGGACCGCCGTAAGATAGAGAAGGAGCTATTCGGGGGGGAACTGCTGGGGGTGGTGGCCACCAATGCCCTGGAGCTGGGTATCGATAGTGGCGGGCTGGAGGCTACGGTACTGGACGGCTATCCGGGGAGCATTTCAAGCACCTGGCAGCAGGCGGGAAGGAGCGGGCGGAGCCAGGGCGAGTCCCTGAGCTTTCTGGTAGCCTGGGATAATCCCCTCGACCAGTATTTCATGCGCCATCCCTCCGACTTTTTCCAGAAGGGCTTTGAGCATGTGCTGGTCAACCCGGATAACCCCTATATTTTAAAAGACCATTTGCTCTGCGCCGCCTGGGAACGCCCCCTGGATGCTGTCGACGAAGAAGTCTTCGGCGGCGATTTTATGAGAGAACGAGATACGCTGGCGGAAGAAGGTCAACTGCGGCAACGGCGGGGCAAGTGGTACCTGGCGCCGAGCATCTCCTATCCGGCGCAGAACATTAATATCCGCTCGTCTTCCGGGGAGGACTACGCCGTCGTGGACGTGTCCACCGGCTCGCTGATGGAGACCGTGGAGAGCAGTGTCGCCTTTTTCCAGGTGCACCCCGGCGCCATCTATTTGCACCAGGGGGACTCATATCTTATCAACAAGCTCGATTTAACCAATCATGTCGCTTATGCCGAGCCGACCCGCGTTACCTACTATACGGAGAC
>JAUWGD010000190.1 GCA_030606585.1 Dehalococcoidales bacterium
GATATTTCCGGAGGCGTATATTCCGTTGACAATCTCGTTGATGGTGCCGTCGCCGCCTACGGAGACCAGCATGTTATAGCCTTTGACAGCCGCTTCCCTGGCCAGCTCGATGGCATGTCCGGGGGCCTCGGTGATATCATGCTCGAAGCGTAGACCCTGCCCCTTGAACAGACCCATTATCTGCGGCCATAACCGGGCAGTTTTACCGGCGCCGGCTGTCGGATTTACGATAACCCTAGCGTATGTTGAGCTCAATCTACCCCTGCGCTCGTGATTTACAGACATCTTTTAGGTATTTTCCAAGAGTATACCACAATATGTAACCGCATAACATTAAGAAAATATTAATTTAAAATAAAGAATTCATATAGATTTTCTAGCTCCACTCGGCGGCCCCTGCCCATACGCGCGTCATCTCCTGCGCTAAAAGCCTATTCTCCGTCTTATCCAGGCCGGGGTCAACCTGAAATAGCTCTATCGCCTCGGTCCGCGCCAGTTCCAGCAGGGCCACGTCGGAGATTTTAGCCATGCGCAGGTCGGGCAGCCCGCTCTGCCTCGTGCCGAAAAACTCACCCGGCCCCCTCATCTTGAGGTCTTCCTCGGCCAGCTGGAACCCGTCCTGGACGTTCTCTATTATATCAAGTCTTTCCCGGGCAACCTCCGATGGATTCTCCGCCAGCAGCATGCAGTAGCTCTGCTCTTTACCACGCCCCACCCGACCGCGGAACTGGTGTAGCTGGGAAAGGCCGAAACGGTCGGCGCTCTCTATCAGCATGACCGCGGCATTGGGTATGTCTATGCCGACCTCAATAACCGGCGTGGAAACCAAAATATCCAGTCCGCCGCCGCGAAAGCTCTCCATGACCGCGTCCTTGTCGGCGGAAGAAAGCCTCCCGTGCAGCAGGCCGGACTTTAAATCAGGGAAGATTTCCCGCGAAAGGCGCTCGTATTCCACCACCGCCGCCTGGGCCATAATCGCCTCCGATTCCTCAATCAGGGGACAGAGAATGAAGGCCTGCCGTCCCTCGTTTATCTGCTTCCGCACGAAAGCGTAGGCGCTCTCCCGCTGGTTGGGCTTGAGCCACTTCGTCTTTACCGTCTGTCTGCCCGGCGGCAATTCGTCGATTACCGAGAGGTCGAGGTCGCCGTAAAGCGTCAGCGCCAGCGTCCTGGGAATCGGCGTGGCCGTCATCACCAGCATGTGCGGATTGAATCCCTTTTCACGCAACGCCGAGCGCTGCTCCACGCCGAAACGGTGCTGCTCGTCCACGACCGCCAGCCCTAATTTATGAAACTCTACCCCCTTCTGGACGAGGGCATGAGTGCCGATAATTATATCTATATCCCCTTCCAGAACCTGTTTCTGTATCTGCTTCTTCCCGGCCTGCTTGATATCGCCGATAAGCAATGCCACTTTCAGGGGGCGTTCCAGGAAGCCGGTATAGCTCTTAATATACCCTTCCCCCTCTTCCTGACCCAGTCGGGACAGCAGTTGGCAAATCGTGGCGAAGTGCTGCTCGGCGAGGATTTCGGTAGGCGCCATAAAAGCCCCCTGGTAGCCGTTAGCCGCCGCCACCAGCAGAGCCGCCGTGGCCACCACCGTCTTACCGCTGCCCACCTCCCCCTGCAACAGCCGACTCATCGGCTTTGACTGGGCCAAATCCGCCAGTATCTCTTTCAGGACCTTGTCCTGGGCGGCGGTTAAGGTAAAAGGCAGCGATTTGACAAATTTATCTACTATCGGCTGCTTGATATCGAAAGGACTGCCCGGCCGGCTTTCCTGCCAGTCGCGCTTCTTGCTCATCACGCCGAGTTGCAGCAGGAAAAGCTCGTCGAAGGCCAGCCGCACCCGGGCTTTATTCTTGGTCGTCTCATCATCCGGGTAATGCGCCTGGCTGATGGCCGCGGGCAGCTCCAAAAGACCGAGTCGCTTACGCAACTCCGGCGGCAGGAAGTCGGTCACCTGCCCCGCCCACAGGTCGATGAAGTCCTTCATCAGTTTCCTGACCTGCCGGGGACGCAGTCCCGCCGTGAGCGGGTATACCGGCACCAGCCGGGCGGTATGCACCAGATCCTGACCTTCCATAATTTCCCATTCCGGCGATTGAAAGACATGAAGTCCCCTGAACAAGCTGACGCGACCGCTGAGCATTATCCGGGCGTTGGTGGTCAGCTTCTTCGCCAGGTACGGCTGGTTGAACCAGATTACCCGGATATTACCCGTTTCATCGCCGACGATGGCCTCGGTACTGCGCCGGCCTCCCGGCCTGGTCTCCTGCGCCTGCCATACGTTGGCCACGATGGTCTGCTCCTCGCCTTCGGCAAGCTGCGAGATGAATTTCATCTTGGAATAGTCCAGGTGGCGGTGGGGAAAGAAATAGAGAAGGTCGCGTACCGTGTTCACACCCAGCTTCCCGAACTTGCCCGAAAGGCTGGTGCTGATACCTCTGACGATGGTGACCGGCGAATCGAGGCCGGGACCTCCTGCCGGAGCCGTCGTCTTTTTTACTCCCGGCACCGGCTTTTTACGCGGAGGCTTTTGAGGAGGGGATTCAACCGTGCTATCCTTGCCTTCCATCTCACCTGAAAATTCCAGTACGTCCTGCACCCATTGGCTTCGCTGCTCCGGCGTCATGGCGGCGTAATCCGCTTTAAAAAGCTTGTGAAATCTAGCCAGGAGGCGGGGGTTACCTATCGACTCTACAGCCCGGGCTGACCAGTTACGCAGGAATTTATCCAGTCCGCCGAACACGGCGGTGTCGGCGTAACCACGTTGCTTTTCGAGGTCGAGGATTTTACGCAAAGAATCGGCATTCATAAAATATCAATACCCGCGACCCGCTCTTATTGAAGTTATTATCAGCAGTATTCCACCTGTGAAAAATAGAAACGTCGCCGCGGAAAATAGACAATGGTACAGTGTTTCCATCTCAGTAGTGAAAAATAAGGCAACCGGCGTTACCACCCCGACGGAACCGCCAACGACCGGCCATTTCCAAGACAAGCCGGTAACCGCCGCGGCAATTATCAGCGGGAACAGCACAAAAAACCAGAAATACTGTGAGCTAAATTCAATAACGCCGATAGTACCGGCGATATAGAA
>JAUWGD010000103.1 GCA_030606585.1 Dehalococcoidales bacterium
CACCGGCGGCCTGGTTACTATTATCCCGCAGCTGACCGACTACACCGGCAAACAGCAGATTGTCGGGCTGACCCAGGAGTGGATTGACCGCCTTATCGCCCGCAATGCCGTGGATTACCCCAAGAAGGAGCACTGGGGCTCCCTGGACAAGGAGCTTGTCAGGTACTACTTCCAGCGCAGTATCTTCATGACTCGGCTGGATCGGGTGGTCTACGCCGCCATCATCGATGCTGAAGTTTCCAAATATATCCTTAACGAAATGGTGGAAGAGGCGGGGGTTAAAACATACTGCCATGCCTGGGGTACCGAGCCTATCATGGAAGGCAATCACTGCAAGGGCGTCATCATCGAGAGCAAGTCCGGTCGGCAGGCCATCCTGGGCAAGGTTGTTATCGATTCTACCGGCGACGGCGACCTCTTTCCGTATGCCGGAATCGAGTTTGAAGACAACATTCCCCCCAATTTCCGCATCGCCAACCTGGCCCTCGTTTTCTGGGTTGACGGCGTCGACCTGAAAAAGGCGATGGATTTCCGCATGAATAACCCGAAGGAGTTCATGGAACTGAACCGGAAATCTATGGAAGCCGGCGGTCAGGGAGGCTTTATGCCCAGCAACCTTCCCGACCAGGACGCCGTCGTCTGGTTCCACAACCGCTTCCCCAATAAGAGCCAGGTGGACGTAGAAGAGCTTACCCGCGTCGAGTTCGAAGGTCGCAAGAAGATGATGAAGACCTATGAATTCTTCAAAGAGAACGTGCCGGGTTTCGAAAAGAGCTTTATTGTCCTTTCCGGCCCCCAGCTTGGTACCCGCTCCAGCCGCCGCATGATAGGTGAATATCAACTCACGCAAAAAGACCTGGCAGACAATACGCCGTTCGAGGATACCATCGCCATCTTCCCGGACCTCGACCGCGGCCAGGAATCGCTGGACCACCCGCTCATGTATATCCCCTACCGCAGCCTGCTGCCGAAGAACGTGGACAACCTGCTGGTAGCCTGCCGGGCCTTCTCCTCGGACATGCATGTCCAGGATAACTTCAACCTTATCCCGCACTGCATTGCCTTCGGCGAAGCCGCCGGCACCGCCGCTGCTTTAGCGCTGAAAGCGGGTGCAGGCGTTAAGAACGTGGATATAAAAGCCCTCCAGAAGCATCTCGCTAAACAGGGTGTGCCGCTGCCGGACGTTACCAAAAAGGTGAATTATAAATACACCGGGCCGGCATTGGTCTCTTCTTCTTTTACGCCACCACATTAAACTGGAGGAAAATACGAAGGTCTTAACTAGATAAGAAATCGCAAATCAGGGGGTAGCAAACGACTACCCCCTTGGAGTTGGAGGTATATTATGTCAGCCAAGCCTTCGGTTAAAACGATTACGGAAGAATCCAGAGATATCAAGGTAGTCCGCGAGGCGGACGTCGTGGTGGTGGGGGGAGGCCCCGGCGGTATCGGCTCGGCAATAGCCGCGGCGCGTACCGGTGCCGATACGGTACTCATCGAGAGATACGGCCACCTCGGCGGCATGGCTACCGGCGGACTGGTCAACATCCTGCCCAATCTCAGCGATATCAGCGGCAAGCAGCACATCTACGGACTCAACCAGGAGATAATCGAACGCATGGAAAAGCGGAATGCGGCTTTCTACCCTAAGAAGAAAGACTGGGGCACCACTGATAAAAAAATAGTCGATTATTATAATGATACGAATCTCAACCTGTTTTACGTGCGCAAAGACCCCAATATGGGAGGCAAGGAGAGGGTGATGTACACCGCCGTCGTCGACCCCGAGGTGCTCAAGGACGAACTTAACGACATGGTGCAGGAAGCAGGAGTAGACCTGCTGCTCCATTCCTGGGGCACCCGGCCCATCATGGAGGAGAATACGGTCAAGGGCGTCTACTTCGAGAGCAAGTCCGGAAGGCAGGCGATACTGGGCAAGGTGGTCATCGATTCCACCGGTGACGGCGATATATTCGTGGAGGCCGGGGCGGAGTTCGACGGCGCACTGGACAACAAGCGCCGGACGGCCTGGCTGGCCTCTACGTTCTGGATGACCGATGTCAATATCAAGAAAGCCGACGATTTTAAATCGTCCCAGCCGGAAATATTCGCCGAGTTGATGCAGGAGCTCTTGAAACTGGGCGGTTATCCTCATTACCTCAAAGGCATACTGGGAAATCAGCGCAACGTTCTCTGGTACCACAGCTTCCAGATACAGCCGGAATCCTCCGACGGCAAAGATGTCCGGGAACTTACCAGGGTGGATATAAGAGGGCGTAAGCGCGCCGTGACTACCTACGAATTCATGAAGAAGAATGTCCCCGGATTTGAAAACTGCTATATCATGCAGACCGCCCCGCAGCTCGGCACCCAGGGCGGCCGGAGGGTTATCGGGGAATATATCCTCGACGATAAAGACATGGTATCGGACGAGGTGCACGAGGATACCATAGTCGTCCTGGCAAATAACGATAACGGCGAGATATCCGCCAAACACCCGTCAATCTGTATCCCCTACCGCTGCCTGGTGCCTAAAGAGGTGGACGGACTGCTCGTCGCCTGCCGTGCTTTCTCATCGACGGACAGCATCAACATGTATTTCAACATCATTCCGCCCTGTATCGCCTACGGCCAGGCGGCAGGCACGGCAGCGGCTTTAGCGATTGATACCGGCGTCCAGCCCCGTAAGGTGGACTACAAAGCGCTGCATGACAACCTGGTCAAGCAGGGCGTGAATTTGCCGGAAATCAAATAAAAAAGAGGGGCGTCAGCCCCTCTTAGTCTATCTGTTTTGCTATAATCTAACCTTTTACCGAAGCGCCCTTGAGCGCTTTCCATACCGTCTCGTACCCCATGTCGAACGCCCTGACGTTTATTTCGCCTACTTTTGCCTTGAAACGGGACAGTATCGCTTCTTTGGCGTTTTCTTCAGATATCGGCATGAGGCCGGTGCCGAATAAAGCACCGAGCATCACTACGTTAGCGGCCTGCAAACTGCCTGCCTCTTTGGCGATTCCGCTCGCGTCCAGAGTAATGACGCGGTCGGTGACCTCATGGAGCTTGCCTGTTATTTCTTCCCGGCTGGGATACCCGCTCTGACCGAGATAGACGGTATACGGCAGGACGGTAGTCGTATTAAGGACAACGACGCTGTTTTTAGAAATATACTGTATATTCCTGAGAGCTTCCGATGGCTCCACGGCGATAATGACATCGCACTTGCCTTCCGGCGTCATCGGGGCGATAACATCACCCCCCAGCCGGAGATTGCTGAATACGGAACCTCCCCGTTGGGCCATCCCCAGCACCTCGGAACCCTTCACCGCTACCCCGCCTATCACGGCCGCGTTACCCAGCAGCTCGGACACCAGGACGACACCCTGACCACCGACTCCGCATATGATTATGTTAATCTCTTTCTTCATTGCCATCTTACGCTCCTGATTTTATTGCATCGTGCGGGCAGACCATAGCGCAGACCCCGCAGCCGGGACACTGAGTATCATCCACCGCCGCCTTGCCGTTTTCATCAAGGATAATCGCCGGGCAGCTGAGGAGGTTGATACATAAATGGCAGTCGCAGGAAAGACATCGTCCGGCTTCCTTTACAGCCTCTTCTTTACTCAAACCAAGTTCGACTTCCTTAAAATTACCCTTCCGCCGTGCCACCGGGAGTGCCGGCACTGCCGACCTCTCCTCTTTGGCGATGCCCCACGTATCAACAATCAGTTTACTTTCGAAAACATCCTCGCCTTCACGACCGGTATCGAGCGGCTCACCTTTCAGATACCTGTCGATGGATACCGCCGCTTTCCTGCCCGCCGCCAGGGCCTGAATGACGGTAGCCGCCCCGGTGACGGCATCACCGCCGGCAAATACGCCTTTAATCCCTGTCTCAAGCGTTACGGGGTCGGCTTTTATCAGCCCATCGATAATGGCTGATTTCATATCTTCTGTTATAAAATCGAGGTCGGGTGACTCGCCGACGGCCGCAATTATCAGGCCGGTATCGATAACGAACTCCGAGCCTTTAACCGGCACCGGCCGGCGTCTCCCGCTCTCATCGGTCTCTCCCAGCTTCATCTTGATGCACTCGAATCCGGTCACTTTACCTTCTTTAGCAACCACTTTATTCGGGCCGGACAGCAGCGTCAGCTTCACTCCTTCGCTCTCGGCTTCGGCTATCTCTTCGTCGATAGCCGGCATCTCGGTGCGGGAACGGCGGTACACAATATTCACGTCCTTAAAGCCGAGTCGCATACAGGTGCGGGCGCAATCGATTGCCACGTTGCCACCACCCACAATCACCACCTTATCCCCGACCGGCACCTTTTCACCGGTATTCACCTTATAAAGAAACTCGGTGCCGTCGATAACGCCGTCGACTTTTTCATTCTCGATGCCTAGATTTCTACCCTTATGAGCGCCGACGGCGATAAAAACGGCGTTATATTCCTTTTTTAAATCCGCGAGTTTAACGTCATTGCCGACCCTGGTATTGAGCTTGATTTCCACGCCAAGTTTTTTAATGATTTCCGTTTCTTCAGTGAGGATATCGCGAGGCAGGCGGAACTCGGGGATACCCACCGCCATCATGCCACCCAGCCTGGATTGAGCTTCGAATACGGTCACCTTATAGCCGGCTTTACGCAGGTCATAAGCAGCCATGATACCGGCCGGGCCGCCACCCACCACAGCCACCTTCTCTTTCTTTTCGGCGGCGATTGAGTAATCCTCGTGATATTTACCGTGGTCGGAGGCCGCCCGCTTGAGGGCGTTGATAGCCACGGCTTCCTCGACCTCGGAACGCTTGCATGTGGCTTCGCAGGGTCGGGTGCAGATACGTCCGATGATGGCGGGGAAGGGTAAAGTCTGCTTTATCAAAGCCAGCGCTTCGTCGAACCTGCCTTCTTTTATCAGGTTGATGTATCCCCGTATATCTATATGCAGCGGGCAGGTGGCCTGACAGTAAGGCGGGCTGCCGGCCAGGCATTTCTGGGGGTCGACCTCATAAGGAACGACCTTTTCGCCAGCTTTTCTCTTCTCCCTGGCGTCCAGTATGGCGCAGAGTCGGCGGGCGACTACCAGCGAAGGGCCTTCGTATTTAATGGCTTTTTCCATGACGTCGATGAGCCTGGGGAGGTCGAAGGCATCGACTGTCTCGACGAATTTCACGCCGCTGGCTCGGGCGATATCTTCAATCTTGATATCAAGGGTTTCATCGCCGGAAGCGCCGGGGTGGGGCTGAAAGCCGGTCATGCCGGTAGTCGCGTTGTCCAGCACGACCATCGTCATATTGGACTTATTATAGACGGCGTTAATCATCGGGGGGATGCCGGAGTGGAAGAAGGTAGAGTCGCCTAGATGCGCCACTACCGGGGCATCGACGACATGAGCGAACCCGTTGGCAAGCCCGAAAGCGCCGCCCATGCAGATAGCCACGTCGTCGGCGTTCAGGGGCGGATTGGCGCCGAGGGCGTAACAGCCGATATCACCCGTCTTGACCGGCTCCTTGCCGGTCTCCTGCTCGTAGCGGCGGCAGGCGATATTGACAGCGTAGAAAGAGGCGCGGTGCGGGCACCCGGCGCACATGGTCGGCGGTCTTAACGGTAACAGTTCCGCCGTCTCCGCCCTGATTTTATCGATTTGAGCGAAATCAACCGGGGGTTTTACGCCCGTCAGCTTGCAGAGCGCCTCGGATACCTGGCGCGTGGAAAGCTCCCCTACCAGCGACAGGACATCCTTGCCGTGTATTTTTACGCGGATATCTTCGTCCTTGGCGACGACTTTCACCGCTTCCTCGACGAAGGGTTCCAGTTCCTCCACCACCAGCACCTCCGGCACCGACTTTATGAACTGTTTCGTCAGCTCGGCGGGCAGCGGGTAAGGAGTGCCGATTTTCAATATAGATACTTTGTCCTCGAGTCCCAGCCACTGAACGGCCTCCAGGGCGTAACCATAGGATATGCCGCTGGTGATGACGCCGAGTTTGGCTCCCTCTTTGAGCGTTAATTGATTGTACGGCAGCTTATCGACGGCTTTCTTTATCTTTTCCATCCTCTGCACGAGCAGTCGGCGGTTGTT
>JAUWGD010000082.1 GCA_030606585.1 Dehalococcoidales bacterium
GCCCTGAGCCAGATGATGAGCCTGGTAATGATGGGCGATTTTACCAGCTACTACCTGGCTATTCTCTACGGCGTCGACCCTTCCCCGGTAGAAGTCATCAGCTATCTCAAGGACCAGCTGGCGAAAGGGTAGGGGGAGAAAAATAACTGGAAGCATGGAAAAACCACGCTTCCAGTCCGTAATCCTTCTTTTTCTTTAGTCTTCTATCGCTTCGTGTACTGAGGCGCCTTGCGGGCTCGCCGTAAGCCGGGTTTGTTCCGCTCTTTAGCCCGGGCGTCACGCGTAAGGAGGCCGTTCTGGCGCAGCATCGGCTTGAACCTCTCGTCGGCCCTTACCAGGGCGCGGGAGATACCGTGAGCGATAGCGCCGCTCTGGCCGGTAACGCCGCCGCCTTCCACCTTAACGACCGCGCTGTATTTATCGGTGGTTTCGGTGGTAATAAACGGCTGGACTATCGCCTTCTGGTGCTCCAGAGACGGAAACCGTTCTTCGTACGGCGTGCCATTTACGATTATGGCGCCGTTCCCCGTCGTCAGTTTTACCCGCGCTACCGCCGTCTTCCTGCGGCCTGTCCCGTAAAAATAGCTTTGTTTATCCATATAGGCCCTGTCCCCTTATTTGTTTTCCTTCTTCATATCGTTTTCAATCTGTGACATGTGCGGATGCTCCGCGCCGGCATAGACCCGCAGCCTTTTTCTCATTCGGTTGCCCAGTCGCGTGTGAGGCAGCATCCCGTTGACGGCATGCTCGAGAGCCCGTGTCGGGTGCTCCTGCATCATTTTCTCCAGAGTAATGCTCTTGAACCCGCCCGGGTATCCCGAGTGGCGGTAATACATCTTTTGCTGGGCTTTCTTGCCGGTGACGCGTACCTTATCGGCATTGATAACCACGACGAAGTCCCCTGTGTCCTGGCTGGGAGTGTATATAGGCCGGTGTTTACCCATCAGCAGACGGGCTATGTTTATAGATAGCCTGCCCAGGGTCTTATCGGCGGCATCAAACACGTGCCATTCTCTTTTAATGTCAGCCGGTTTGGCGGTATAGGTTTTCATCGTGCATCTCCCTCAAAGGGACCTGGATAGTTCACCCGCATCAGGCACAGTCCGTCGGCCGGTGCGGTCGGTCCGGCCAGACCGGGGGTCTTTGCCTCGACCATGCTGTAGAATTCATCGGCCGTTATTTTACCCTGGCCCACCTTAATCAGCGAGCCGACCGTATTGCGTACCTGGTGGGGCAGGAATGAATTGGCTGCCATATCAAGAACAATCATGTCCCCGTCTCGTGTTATTTCCGCTTTAAATACTTCCCGAACCGTTCTCTTGTTTCGGGCGGTCTCGGCGCTGGAAACGAAAGAAGTAAAATCGTGCTTGCCGATGAGTGCCCGGCAGGCACGGTTCATCGCCTCGATATCCAGTTCGCCTTCAACCCGGCAGGAAAAGCCCTGCCGTATCGGCGAGCGTGTCGGGCTGTTTAATATTTGATATTTATACTCCCGGCTGACAGCTCCGCGCCTGACATCGAAAGAGCCGTTCAGTCGGTGAGCTTCTTTCACCGCTATATCCCGGGGCAAATAGTGGTTCAAGCCATCGATAAAGGAATTCAAAGGCAAAGCCGAGTCCGTCCTGAAGCTGACTACCTGCTCTCTGGCATGTACGCCGGCATCGGTACGGCTGGCCGCCTTAATCCTTATCATTTGTCCAGTAAGCTTCTTCAAAGCTTTCTCTATCTCCCCCTGAATTGTCGGTGCGTTGGCCTGCCACTGGGAGCCGTGATAATTAGTGCCGTCATATTCCACAATCAGTACTGTCATGCCCGTTGCCGGGTCTGCGACCATCATTACCCCCGGGTCGATACCATCCGGGCACCGCTATTCGACCAGCTCCAGCTGGACCATAAGAGCACCGTCTCCCAGCCTGGGCTCCAGCTTAACGAGGCGGGTATAGCCCCCGGGTCGTTCTTTATACCTCGGTCCCAGGTCGGAGAATATCTTCTCGGTAATTTTTTTATCCGTAATAAACGACAGTGCCTGGCGATAGGAGGGAAGTCCGCTCTTCTTGCCCAGCGTAATCATCTTCTCGGCTATGCTGCGTACTTCCTTCGCCTTGGCTTCGGTCGTAACGATTTTTTCATATCTCAGCAGGTCCGTGACCAGATTACGGTACAGCGCCCGTCGGTGAGCGGTAACCCTGCCTAATTTTCTGCCGGCTATCTTATGCCTCATGATTGTGGCTCTCCGTCCTCAGATTCTTCTTCATCGGGTTTTTCATCTTCGGCAGCTTTGGCCGCCTTTTTCCTGCTTTTAGCCTTGGGTTTAGCTTCTTCCACAGTTTCTTCTTCTACGGCAGTTTCTTCCACGGCAGCTTCTTCTACAGCAGCTTCTTCTACGGCAGCTTCTTCTACGGCAGTTTCTTCTACGACTGCTTCTTCTACGGCAGCTTCTTCTACGGCAGTTTCTTCTACGACTGCTCCTTCCACGGCTGCCGCCTCTACCGTCGGCTCTTCTGCCTCTTCCGTATCAGATTCGACTTTAGGATTTAATGATAGACCTATCGAAGCGAGGCGGTCCTCTATCTCCTGATAGGACTTCTGTCCGAAATTCCGCAGCTTGAGCAGTTCCTTGGTTCCCTTGCCGATAAGCTCGCCTACCGTGGTTATATTGCTGCGTCTCAGGCAGTTCATGGTGCGTACCGAGAGGTCCAGCTGTTCCACGGGCATATTATATTTCTCGTCGGGGATTGACATGCGGATAAGCCGCTCTTCGTCCTTCATCTGGGAAATTTTGACGTATTCAACGAAGGGCGTAAGTTCTTCTATTAAAAGGCTGGCGGCATTGCTGACGGCATCTATCGGCGACGTGGTCCCGTCAGTCCAGATATCCAGGCACAAGCGCTCGCGGCTGGTCTCGCGGCCGAGATGGGTCGGCTCAACGGTGTAGTTGACCTTGCGTATCGGGGTGAAAATGGCGTCAACAGGAATCGTCCCTACCGGTGTGTTGTCGGTAGACTCGGCGGTCCTGAAGCCTGTTCCCAGTTCCACGTCGAACTCCACGTAAAATTTGTTACTGGCGTCGCTGATAGTAACCAGGCAGAGTTCCGGGTTGGTGATTTCGAAGTCGGCCGATGGCTTGATATCGGACGCGTAAACACGGCCCTCCCCTTCGTATTCCAGTATCAGCGTGCCACTATGGTCAGACAGGGGCTTTAGCCTCAACTCTTTCACATTGAGTAGAAACTCCATGACATCTTCCTTGGCATTGGGGATAACCGTAAACTCGTGCTGGACTCCCTCGATTCTCACCTGATTTACGGCTGCTCCGGGAAGATAGGCAAGCAGTACGCGGCGCAAGGAGTTGCCTAGAGTGATACCGAACCCCTTCTCCAGCGGTTCGGCGACGAACCTTCCGTAATTTTCCTCTTGTTCGGTACATTCAATTTTTGGGACTAATAGTCCAGCCAATGAATTGCCTCCTTATAAGTTACACTACCGCGAGTAGTACTCGATAACTGCCTTGCCGTCGAACCTGGCATCGATTTCTTCGGGCGTGGGTAAGGTTAATACCTGCCCGACCATGTTCTGTCTGTCCAGACTCAGCCAGTTCAGGACTTGCTTTGATTCGATTTCCGCCACCAGCAGTTTATAATATTCGCTTTTCTGGCTGCCCTCTCGCCAGCCGATGGTATCGCCTTCTTTAACCAGGGCGGAAGGAATATCGGTCTTGCGCCCGTTCAACACGATATGCCCGTGCCGTACCAGCTGGCGGGCCTGGGCACGGGAATCGGCAAAGCCCAGCCGGTATACCACGTTATCCAGACGTCTTTCCAGCAGCACCAGCAGGTTTTCACCCGTAATACCCGCCTGTTTCTCAGCCAGGCTGAAAGTCCTCCGGAACTGCTTCTCCAGGGTTCCATAGGTATAGCGGGCTTTTTGCTTCTCGCGAAGCTGCAGGGCACGGTCGGAAAATCTCCGCCGCCGCCGAGTTGTCCCCTGCCCCGGTGGTTTCGGTCGTTTGTCAACGGCGCACTTGGGTGTAAAGCAGCGAGCGCCTTTCAGCAAAAGCTTCTCACCACTGCGCCGACATAAACGGCAAACTGCTCCTGTATATCTTGCCATGTTTTTCCCCTTTTAGATCCTTCTCCTCTTGGGAGGGCGACAGCCGGCATGCGGAATAGGCGTCACGTCCCTGATTCCGGTAACATACAGGCCGGAACCCTGCAGAGAGCGTATAGCCGCTTCACGGCCGCTGCCCGGACCCTTGATATATACTTCTACCTGACGCAGGCCGTGTACCATAGCTTTCCGCGCGGCATCACGGGCTGCCATTTGAGCCGCATAAGGCGTGCCTTTACGGGATCCCTTGAAACCGGCCGTGCCGGAGCTTCCCCAGGCCAGGGCATTCCCCTGCGGGTCGGTAAGGGTTACGACGGTATTATTAAAGCTGGACTTGATATAAGCCCTGCCGGTAGGGATCGCTTTCCGTTCCCGCCTCCTCGTTTTTGTTTTTCTCTTCTGTGGCACCCTGTCCTCCTTGTCAGCTCACTTATTATTTCTTGGACATGCCGCGCCTCTGGCCGCGGCCGGCTACTGTCTTGCGTACACCGCGCTTGGTGCGGGCGTTGGTTCGTGTTCTCTGGCCTCTTACCGGCAGTCCGTGGCGGTGTCTGATGCCGCGGTAGCTGCCTATTTCAATCAGGCGCTTGATATTGAAGTTAATTTCTTTCCTGAGTTCACCCTCAACATGGTACTGCTTATCTATAATTTCACGGAGCTTGTTGACCTCTTCCTCGGTTAGGTCTTTCACCTTAACATCGGGCGTGATATCCGCCTGATTTAATATTTTTAAACTCTGCGAGCGGCCAATGCCGTAAATGTACTGCAGCGAGACCCATGCCTGCTTGTTAACCGGTATATCCACCCCAGAAATACGTGGCATTTACTTCCTCCTTACTCCCTTACCCTTGCCTCTGCTTGTGTTTCGGGTTGGTGCAAATAATCCTGACTACCCCTCGCCGCCTCACCACCTTGCATTTTTCACATCTAACTTTTACTGATGCTTTAACTTTCATAATTCAAACCTTTATCCTACTTGAGCCGGTAGGTAATTCTACCACGTTTCAGGTCGTATGGGGAGAGCTCTATTAAAACCTTGTCGCCGGGTAAGACTCTGATGTAGTGCATCCTTATCTTGCCCGAAATATGAGCCAGCACCTCATGCCCGTTGGGGAGTTCGACGCGAAACATGGCATTGGGTAGAGCTTCGACTACCGTCCCCTCAACCTCTATGGCCTCTTTTTTAGCCATTAACTACCCTCGTTAACACCTCCGGTTTATTATTATTAATTGCAATTGTATGTTCATAATGCGCCGACAGGCTGCCATCGGCGGTAAGCACCGTCCAGTGGTCGTCCGCTACTTGGGTATGCCAGTCTCCCGCGTTCAACATCGGTTCGAGGGCGATGGTCATGCCCTTTTTCAGTTCCGGGCCCGTTCCCGGCTGCAATCCGTACGGAGGTTCGGTGCAGTTCGGCACCTGCGGGTCCTCGTGCATCTCGCGGCCGATGCCGTGACCGGTATATTCACGCACCACCGAGTAGCCTTTCGATTCCGCGTATTTTTGAATGGCCGCCGAAACATCGCCGAGTTTCGCCCCGGCGCGCGCGGCCGCAATGCCGTTTTCCAGTGAAGCCTGCGTTGTTTCTATGAGACGCCTGGCATCCTGGCTTATTTCTCCGACACCTACGGTTATCGCCGCATCCCCGTGAAAACCATTATAAATGACACCGAAGTCGAGAGAAACGATGTCTCCTTCTTTCAGGACCCTGTCTCCCGGAATCCCATGCACTATCTCGTCATTTACGGACACGCAGAGATTGGCCGGAAAGCCGCGGTAACCATTAAAGGAAGACTCGGCTCCCAGTCTCTTCATTTCCTTCTCGGCGATAATATCCAGTTCCTTCGTTTTCATACCCGGTTTTATCTGCTCACTTAATAATTTCAGTACTTTAGCGACTATTTGACCGGATTGTCGCATTTTCTCAATTTCATTTTCAGATTTAATATCAATACTCATCCGGTGGCATCCCTCTACCGCAGGGCGGCTGCTATCCTCTTATTTACCTCGGCCGCACCACCCTCGCCGTTTATCTCCAGCAGCTTGTCCGCCTGTTTATAATAATCGATGAGAGGGGACGTTTCCGCGAAATAAACCTCTAGCCTGTTTTTAATTGTCTCCACGTTATCATCGGCGCGCTGGTACAGCTCGCCGCCGCAGCGGTCGCACTTGCCCTCGACCTTCGGCGGTGAATCGACTTCATGGTAGGGTGCCTGGCATTTCCGGCAAATCCAGCGTCCGCTCAGTCTCTTGAGGAGTTCTCCCTCCGATACTTTTATATATGCTACTCTGTCAATTGCCTTCGATTGTGGCACCAGGGCTTTGTCCAGTGCCTTCGCCTGCTGTAAATTCCTGGGAAAGCCATCGAGAATTGCCCCGTTTTTACAGTCCGGAGCCGCCAGTCTCTCCAGCACCATCTGTATCGTTATCTCGTCGGGAACCAGGTGACCCTTCTCCATGTACACCTTGGCCTGTTTACCCAGTTCGGTCTCCTGCGCCAGAGCCTGGCGGAACAGGTCGCCGGAAGCTACCTGCACCAGCCCCAGTTTCTCTGCCAACATTAAGGCCTGTGTTCCTTTCCCCGCCCCGGGGGCTCCCAAAAGAATAATATACACCTTTACTCCTATTTAATAAATCCTTCGTAACGCCGCATAACCAGCTGCGCCTCAAGCTGCTTCATCGTATCCAGAACAACGCCCACCACGATGAGCATGCCCAGACTGGACAGCTGTATCTGCTGGACGTTGGTCACTGTTCTCGCCAGAAAGGGCATTACCGCCACAAAAGCCAGGAATAGCGCTCCTGCCCAGGTGATACGGTTAATAACTCCACCGAGATAGGTGGCGGTGTTTTTGCCCGGTCTTATGCCGGGAATAAAGCCCCCCTGCCTCTGCAAGGTACCCGGGAGGTCCTGCTGCTGATAGGTTACCATGGTATAAAAGAAGGTAAAAGCTATCGCTAAAAGGAAGTAGAAAACCCAGTAAAATGCGCCTGCCGGCAGGGCGGTCATGGGACTGAACCACCGCACAATAGTGTCGGCAAAGCCCGCCTGATTCGGATCGATGAAGTAGCTGGCAACGATTCCCGGGAACATCACCACCGACATGGCGAAAATGAGCGGTATCATGCCGGAGCTGTTTACCCGCATCGGTATATGGGTCGACCCCGATTGCCGGTACATACGTCCGCCGCGGAAAACACTGCGGGCATACTGCACCGGAATCCGGCGGTGCGCCTCGGTAAATATCACGATAAGAACGATGGTAATGAGAACGATAATAATGTAAACAACCAGACCCGTGGGATTTCCCTTAGCCAGGAAACCCTGTTGAATCATCTGCGGG